>VGDA01000446.1 GCA_016869915.1 Alphaproteobacteria bacterium | reverse complement strand
TGGCGCCTTCGTCGAGGAGACGGGTCATGACCTGGATCCTTGAATTGACTGGGCCTTCGGTCTCTTATCTACCGCCCCCCCGCGCCGGCAGGCCAGCGGTTTCGGGCGCGTTCCGGGGAGTGCATCAATGGCAGAATTTGACCTCGTGATCCGCGGCGGCAGGGTCGCCACGGCGAGCGAGACCTTCGACGCCGACATCGGCGTGCGCGGCGGCAGGATCGCCGCGCTCGGCTCTGGCCTCGGCCGGGGCGCGCGCGAGATCGACGCAGCCGGCCGCTGGGTCCTGCCCGGCGGGATCGACAGCCACTGCCACATCGCGCAGCTCTCCTCGAGCGGCGTCATGACGGCGGACGACTTCGCCACCGGCTCCACCTCCGCCGCGTGCGGCGGCACGACGACGATCATCCCCTTTGCCGCGCAGCATCGCGGCAACTCGCTGCGCCAGGTCGTGCAGGAATACCACGCGCGCGCCGACGGCCGGTCGCTGGTCGACTACGCGTTCCACCTGATCGTCTCCGACCCGACCGAGCAGGTTCTCGGCCAGGAGCTGCCCGCGCTCATCCGCGACGGCTACACCTCGTTCAAGATCTACACGACCTACGACGCGCTCAAGCTGAGCGACCGCCAGGTCCTCGATGTCATGGCGCTCGCCCGGCGCGAGGGCGCGATGATGATGGTCCACGCGGAGAACCACGACATCATCGCCTGGCTCTCGGAGAAGCTGGTGCAGGCCGGTCGCCGCCAGCCGTCGTCGCACGCCATCGCGCACCACCCGATCGCCGAGAGCGAAGCCACCAACCGCGTCATCGCGCTCGCCGAACTGCTCGACGTGCCGGTGCTCTTCGTCCACGTCTCCGCCAAGGAAGCGATCGACCAGATCCGCGCCGCGCAGGCGCGCGGCCTCAAGATCTACGGCGAGACCTGCCCGCAATACCTTTTCCTCACGGCGGACATGATGGACGCGCCCGGCGACGAGGGCGCGAAATGCATGTGCTCGCCGCCGCCCCGCGACAAGGCGAACCAGGAATTCGTCTGGCAGGGCCTGCGCGGCGGCGTGTTCGAGGTCTTCTCCTCCGACCACGCGCCCTATCGCTTCGAGGGGCCGGACGGGAAGAAGGCGGGCATGGCCGCTGGCGGGTTCAAGAAGGTGCCCAACGGCATCCCCGGCCTCGAGATCCGCCTCGCCTCGCTGTTCTCCGCGGGCGTCCTCAACGACATCATCTCGATCAACCAGTTCGTCGCGCTGACCGCGACGAACCACGCGAAGATGTACGGCCTCTACCCGCGCAAGGGCACGATAGCGGTCGGCGCCGACGCCGACATCTGCATCTGGGACGGCACGACCGAGCGCACGATCACGCAGTCGGAGCTCCACGACGCCATGGACTACACGCCCTACGAGGGCATGAAGGTCCGCGGCTGGCCGGTCGTCGTGCTGTCGCGCGGCGAGGTCGTGTCGCAGGACGGCAAGCCCGTCGGCCGCCTCGGCCGCGGCGAGTTCCTGCGCTGCGAGAAGCCCGATCCGGCGCGCCCTCGCGGCCGCTGGCCCTTCAACGTCGAAGTCCAGACAATCCTCGGTTAGGCTCCATGTCCACGAAGAAGATCCCGCCGCGAGTCGTCACCATCGGCGCCGCGCAACTCGGACCGATCGCGCGCGCCGAAAGCCGCGAGTCCTGCGTCGACCGCATGCTCGCGCTGCTGCGCCAGGCCCATGCCAAGGGCTGCAAGCTGGTCGTCTTCCCAGAGCTCGCGCTCACGAGCTTCTTCCCGCGTTGGCTGATCGAGGACGAGCGCGAGCTCGATTCCTTCTACGAGACGGCGATGCCGAACCCGGACGTGCAGCCGCTCTTCGACGCGGCGCGCGAATGGGGCATCGGCTTCTACCTCGGCTACGCGGAGCTTGCGGTCGAGGACGGGCGCAAGCGCCGCTACAACTCGTCGATCCTCGTCGACGAGGCAGGGAAGATCGTCGGCAAGTACCGGAAGATCCACCTGCCCGGCCACAAGGAGTTCGAGGGCGAGCGGCTCTTCCAGCACCTCGAGAAGCGCTACTTCGAGCCCGGCGACCTCGGCTGGCCGGTCTGGCGCACCATGGGCGGGCTCATGGGGATGTGCATCTGCAACGACCGCCGCTGGCCCGAGACCTTCCGCGTCATGGGCCTGCAGGGCGCGGAGGTCGTCATGCTCGGCTACAACACGCCGGCGTTCAATTCATGGGCCGCCGCGCATTCGGCGCCGGAGCCCGAGCACCTGCGCCAGTTCCACAACCACCTCGTGCTGCAGGCCGGCGCCTACCAGAACTCGACCTGGGTCGTCGCGACCGCGAAGGCCGGCATCGAGGAAGGCTGCTCGCTGATCGGCGGGACCTGCATCGTCGCGCCGACCGGCGAGATCGTCGCGCTGGCGCGCGGCGTCGACGACGAACTCGTCACCTACGACTGCGACCTGTCGCTCTGCACCTACGGCAAGGAGACGACCTTCGCCTTCGCCAAGCACCGGCGCATCGAGCACTACGGCCGCATCGCGACGCAGGTCGGCGTGGTCGAGCCGGAATGACCGCGAGACCGGCGGCCGGCATGGCGACGACCGCACTCGGGCTCGTCGGCCTCGGGACGATGGGCGCCAATTTCGCGCGCAACCTCGCGCGCAACGGCGCGCGCCTCGCCCTGCTCGACGTGGATCCAGCGCGCGCGACGACCCTGGCCGCGGAACTCGGCGCCGGCACCACGCCGACGGCCTCCCTCGCCGCGCTCGCGGCCGCCCTGCCCCGGCCGCGCGCGATCTTCCTGCTCGTGCCCGCGGGCGACGCCGTCGACGCGGCCCTCGCGGAACTGCTCACCGTGCTCGAGCCCGGCGACGCCGTGATCGACGGCGGGAACTCCTTCTGGCGCGACACCGCCCGGCGCACGGCCACCGCGGCGGCCAGGGGCATCGACTTCCTCGGCTTCGGCGTCTCGGGCGGCGCCGAGGGCGCGCTCAGGGGCCCCGCGATCATGGCCGGAGGCGCCGCCGCCGCGGTCGATCGCCTCTCGCCCCTCTTCCGCGCCGTGGCCGCGAGGCATGGCGACGAGCCCTGCCTGGTCGCCTGCGGCCCCGGCGGCGCCGGGCATTTCGTGAAGATGGTGCATAACGGCATCGAATATGCCGTGATGCAGATGATCGCGGAGGCCTTCGTCCTGCTGCGCGACCACCATGCGATGGACGTGCCGCGCATCGCTGGCGTCATGAAGGGCTGGGCCGCGGGCGAG
>VGDA01000445.1 GCA_016869915.1 Alphaproteobacteria bacterium | reverse complement strand
ATCCGGAGCATTCGCCCGCGATAGTCGTCCTGGGAAAGGACCCACGCGATGCGGCGGGCAGCACTGTCGGTCACGCCGACATCGGCGAGGCCGGGGGCAGGGGCGGAGGCGTCGACTTGGCCCATGTGATCACTCCACGCTTTGGGGACGAAGATATGGCGCGCGGGCAATCGCAGCACAAGCGCGATCCGGTTGCCCGCCGGCCCGCGCGGGGACTAGCCTCGGCGCGTGTCGACCCCCGACGGAACACCGACGCCGAGATGGGCGCCCCAGGCCTGCCGCCCCTCCGAGAGCCGGGGAAGGCTGCATGCGGAGCCCGAGTCGTCCTACCGGTCTGCCTTCCAGCGCGACCGCGACCGGGTGATCCATTCGACGGCGTTCCGTAGGTTGAAGCACAAAACGCAGGTCTTCGTTTACCACGAGGGCGACCACTACCGCACGCGGCTCACCCACTCGATCGAGGTCGCCCAGATCGCGCGCACCCTCGCGCGCGGGCTCGGCCTCGACGAGGACCTCGCGGAGGTGGTGGCGCTCGCCCATGACCTCGGGCACACGCCCTTCGGGCATACCGGCGAGGACGCGCTCCAGGAGGCGATGGCCCGCCATGGCGGGTTCGACCACAACGCGCAGACCCTGCGCATCCTGACGCGGCTCGAGCAGCGCTATGCGGCATTCGACGGCCTGAACCTGACCTGGGAAACGCTCGAGGGCGTGGTCAAGCACAACGGCCCGCTGCTAGGGCCAGCGCGCACGCGGGACCGGCCGCTGCCGGCGGCGATCGTGGAATACGCCGGCGTCCAGGACCTCTGGCTCCACACGTGGCCCGGGCTAGAGGCGCAGGTAGCCGCGCTGTCGGACGACATCGCCTACAACAGCCACGACATCGACGACGGCCTGCGGGCCGGTCTGTTCGGGGTCGACGACCTGCGCGAGGTCCCTCTCGTCGGCGACGTCGTCGCCGAGGTCGAGCGCCTCCATGGCCGGCTGCCGTTGTCGCGCTGCATCGGCGAGACGATGCGGCGGATGATCGACCGCATGGTCAGCGACGTGCTGGACAGCACGCGCGCGCGCCTCGAAAGCGCCGCAATCGCGAGCGCGAATGACGTGCGCAACGCTGGCAGGGCGACGTCATGCTTCTCGACGGACATGGATGCGGCGATGCGGGGGCTGCGCGAGTTCCTCCATGCGCGCATGTACCGGCACGAGCGGATCAACCGCGCGCGCGTCCACGCGGCGCGCGTCGTCAGGAACCTGTTCGACCATTTCCTCGCGCAGCCCTCGCGGCTTCCGGGGGAATGGGGGACGCGAGCGGGCGCGACGAGCGACGCGGAGGCCGCCCGCCTCGTGGCCGACTACATCGCCGGGATGACGGACAAGTTCGCCCTGGAGGAGCACGCCCGGCTCTGCGGCGACGGCGCCATGCCACGTTGACGCGACTCGCCGGCCCTTGGTGTAAGGCCTCGTCACGCGCCGTGCGCGGCGAGACGAAGCGGGAGGGCCTGCGATGGGCATGCGCATCACGGACCCGGCTCCAGGGGCCGGTCCCGACATGACGCTCAGGAGCGATCCGGACGGCGAGCAGCGCCGCCCCCTGCGCGAGCGCCGCGGCGGCATCCCCCGCTGGGTGCCGCTTGCCGTGGTTGGCGTCGCCGCGATCGGCTTCGGCGGCCTCGTCGGCTACGGCTACTGGGCGTTCTCGGACGGACAGGGGCGCATCGCCGTGCCGCTCGTCACCGCCGGCCAGCCCTATCTCGAGAAGCCTGCGAGGCCCGGCGGCCTCGAGGTACAGCACCCCAATCTGTCGATCTGGAATGTCGGCAAGGGGCCCGCATCGGCGCCGCAGCAGCCGGAGAGCTTCGTGCCCCCGCCCGAGAAGCCGCTGCCGCGGCCCGCCCCCGCGCCGCCGCCGGCGGCCGCCTCGCCGACTGCGCCCGAGGCCGTCGCCGCTGCGCCGTCCCCCGCGCAGGCTCCAGCCGCGGCGGCGCAGGCCGATGCCCGGCCCCCCTCGGGTCCGTTCCCAGTTCCGCCTCCCCCGGCGCCGCAGCCGGTCCGGCCCGTCGCCGTCGTGCCCGGGGCAGCGCCATCCTCGCCCGCGCGCCCCGGCGCCGCGACCGGGTTCAAGGTCCAGCTCGGCTCCGTCCGCAGCGAGGCCGATGCGCGCAAGCTCTGGGAGGGCGTCAGGCGCAAGCATGCCGCCGAGGTCGGGACGCTCACGGCGCAGTTCTCGCGGGTCGATTTCCCGGAACGCGGGACCTTCTATCGCGTCCATGCCGGGACGCTGCCCAGCCGCGACGCGGCGCGCGACATGTGCGCGCGGCTCCAGCAGGCCGGCACGGTGTGCATTGTCGTCGCGCCAAACTGAGCGCGCGCTGATCCTGGGCTGCTCCGGGACCGTATTGTCGCCAGAGGAAGCCGAGCTCTTCGGGCGCGGCAACCCGCTCGGCTTCATCCTCTTTGCGCGCAACGTCGCAGACCCGCGGCAGGTGGCGCACCTCGTGCGCGACCTGCGGCGCTGCGTCGACCGCGCCGATGCGCCCGTGCTGGTCGACCAGGAGGGCGGCCGGGTGCAGCGCCTGCGTCCTCCCGCCTGGCGCGCGGCGCCGCCGGCCGCGCGCTTCGCCGAGATCCACGCCACCCGCCCGGCCGCGGCGCGCGAGGCGGCGCGGCTCAACGCGCGCCTCATCGCCGCGGAGTGCATGGCGCTCGGGATCGACGTGGTCTGCGCCCCTTGCGCGGACATCCCCGCGCCCGGCGCCCATGACGTGATCGGCGACCGGGCTCATGGCCGCGACCCGCGGACGGTCGCGGCGCTCGCGGGCGCCACGGCCGATGGATTGATGGACCTCGGGGTCGTGCCGGTGATGAAGCATATGCCCGGCCATGGGCGGGCAGGGGCCGACAGCCACCTCGAGCTGCCCGTGGTCGACTCCCCGGTCGAGGACCTGAGCGCAGTCGATGCCGCGCCATTCCGCGCCCTCGCCGCGAGGATCCCGTGGGGCATGACGGCGCATGTGCTCTACCGCGCGCTCGACGCGCGCCTGCCTGGCACAGTTTCGCCTGCCTGCATCGGCTTCATCCGCCGGGAGATCAGCTTCGATGGAGTGCTCCTGAGCGACGACCTCGGGATGAAGGCCCTTGGCGGTGCGCCGATCGAGCGCGCGCGCGCGGCGCTCGCGGCGGGGTGCGACGTCGCGCTTCACTGCGACGGCGTCCTCGAGACGTCGAGGGAACTGCTTGCCGGGCTACCAGCG
>VGDA01000444.1 GCA_016869915.1 Alphaproteobacteria bacterium | reverse complement strand
GCTCTCGCTCGGGTCGCGCTCGCGCGGCGCCTTCATCAGGCGGTCGAGCGCGGAGAGCGCGGCCATGGACTGGTTGACGCGCACGATGAGGGCGGCGACCTGGCCGAGCGGCGCCATGGCGCGGCCCGTGAGGATCGACACGGCGATGAGCGCGCCCATCGTCATCCGGCCGGCGGCGATCTCGTGCACGCCCAGGAAGATGACGAGCGCGCTGGCGAGGGAGGTGGCGAAGGCGGTGAAGTTGATCGCGAAGGTGGAGAGCACGCGCGTCGCCATCGCGGAGCGCGCGGAGGCGGCGACGAAGCGCTCCCACAGCTTCTGCGTCCGGCCCTCGGCGCGCGCGACCTTGAGGCTCTCCAGCCCCTCGATCGCCTCGACGAGGATGGCGTGCTTCTGCGCCGATTCCGCCTGGTTGCGCGAGACCGCCGCAGAGAGCGGCAACTGCAGAAGCAGGCCGACCAGGAGGACGACCGGAAGGGCGACGAGCGGGACGTAGGCGACCGGGCCGGCGATCGCCCAGGCGACGGCGACGAAGATCGCGACGAAGGGCAGGTCGACGAGCGTGACGAGCGTCGCCGAGGTGAAGAACTCGCGCAGGGATTCGTATTCCCTGAGGTTGCTGGCCAGCGCCCCGGTCGAGGCCGGCCGCGCCTCGAGCCGCATCGACAGCACCTGCTCGACGAGGCGCGAGGCGATGACGGCGTCAGCGCCCTTGCCGGCCGCGTCGACGAAATAGGCCCGCGCCGTGCGCAGGAGGAAGTCGAAGACGTAGACGACGACGACGCCGATGGTCAGCACCCAGAGCGTCTCCATCGCGTTGTTCGGGACGACGCGGTCGTAGACGTTCATCGAGTAGATCGACGCCGCGAGGCCGAGCAGGTTGATCGCCACCGCGGCGACGAAGACATGGCCGTAGACCGGCCAAAGGTCCGCGATCGCGCTCCAGAACCAGCGGTCCTGCCGGCGCGCGGGCAGGTGCCCGGACCGCGCGTCCGGCTCGTGCGGCAGGCGCACGAAGAGCACCTCGCCGGAGAACATCTCCTGCAGCGTCGCGACGCCGACATGCTGCCGCCCACCCGTCTCGGGGACCATGATCTCGGCGTCGCCGCGGCGGATGGAGAGCAGCACGCAGGCCGACCCGTCCCCGAGCGCGAGGACGCAGGGCATGTTGACCTGCGGGATGTCGACGACGTGCTTCCTGCGCGTCGCGCGCGCGGCGAAGCCGGCGCGTTCGGCTGCCCGCACGAAGAGCGCGGGCGGCGCCTTGTCGGCATGGAGGGGAAGGCCCGAGCGAAGCGTCTCGAGGCTCGTCGGCCTGCCCAGCAGCGCCGTCATCATCGCGAGGCAGGCGAGGAGCGGATCGTCCGCCTCGTGCCCGCCGGCCTCGGCGGCCGGCGGCGCCAGCTGGGCGTCCGCGACCTGCCTCGCGCGGGGCGTCGCAGGTTGGGGCGGGGAGGTCTCCATGGCCGCGGGATCGCTCATGTGGTCAGGCTACACCGGCAGCCTGTCCGGTTGGTTAACGCCAACCATCCAAAATATTTGTAAAGGCCGTGCGAGGCGTTAAGTTGCGGATTGGATCTGCGGGATTCGGGACCTCGAAAAAAACTGAGGTTGACTTCTTGGCCAAGCTCGAGAACTCGCTCCTTGCCCTCTCCGTCGCCGTGTCGCTCGCGGCCGCTGGCGCGGCGGGCGCCCAGACGCTCAGGGACAGCGCGCAGGAGGCCGTGCGCAGCAACCCGCGTGTCGACGTCGTCGCCTTCAATCGCCAGGCGGTCGAGCAGGAACTGGCGCGCGCGCGCGGCCAGTACCTGCCGCAACTCGATCTGCGCGCCAGCGGCGGCCCGGAATGGTCCGACAACGGCACGACCCGCGCGCGCGGAGGCTCCGCGAACCTGCCGCGCCGCGAGACGGGCGCCTTCGTGACCCAGCGCCTCTTCGACGGCTGGGAGACCGACAGCGAGGTCGAGCGCCAGAAGGCGCGCGGCCAGTCCGCCGCGCGCCGCGTCGGCGAGACGTCCGAGGTCGTCGCCCTCGACGCGGTGGAGGCGCATATCGACGTCCTGCGCCAGCGTCGCCTGGTGCGCCTCGCGGAGCAGAACCTCGAGATCCACAGGCAGATCGTCGGCCGCATCTCGCAGCGCGTCGGCCGCGGCGCCGCCCCTGCCGCCGACCAGGAGCAGGCGCGCGCGCGGCTCGACAACGCGCAGGCGACGCTGGTCGAGACGCAGGGCGCGCTAGAGGACGCCGAGAACCGGTACCTGATCATCGTCAACAGGCGCGCCGGGGAACTCGTCGCCGCCGAGTTCCCGCAGGCCGCCATGCGCGACATCAGGACTCTCGACGCCGCTATCGAGCGCAGCCGCGCCGGCAACCGCTCGCTCAAGGTCACCGAGGCCGACATCGCCGTCGCCGAGAACGAGATCGGCGTCGCCGACGCCGCGGCCTACCCGAAGCTGAACCTGGAGCTGGGCGCGACCCGCGACCGCAACATCGATGGCACGCGCGGCGACAGCAACGATGCTTCGGCCCTCGTGGTCATGCGCTGGAACCTCTATCGCGGCGGGTCGGACGAGGCGCAGCGCCGCGTCGCGCTTGGCCGCATGTCCCAGGCGATGGCGCAGCGCCACGCGACGGCGCGCAGCACCGAGGAGGAGGCGCGGCGCTCCTGGGTCCAGTACCAGACAGCCAGCGAGCGCATCCCGCCGCTGACCGGCGCCGTGGACAAGAGCCGCCGGGTGCGCGACGCCTACACCGACCAGTTCTTCAACCAGGGCCAGCGCAGCCTGATCGACGTGCTCAACGCCGAGAACGAGCTCTTCGTGTCGCAGGGCCGCCTTGTCAGCGCCGAGAGCAGCCGCGCCTTCTCCGCGTACCGGCTCCTGGCCGCGATGGGCGAGCTCGTCACGTTCCTCCAGCTCGAGATGCCGACCGAGGCGGACGAGGGCCGCGGGGCGAAGGTCCCCGTCGACCCGCGCCCCGGCCGCGCGACGCGCTGACCCGGTCGCGCGGGTCGTGACATGAGCGCAGGCCCGCTCGCGGGCACGATCGTCCTCGACCTGACCCGCGTCCTCGCCGGGCCCTACTGTACGATGGTCCTGTCGGACCTCGGCGCGCGCGTGATCAAGGTCGAGCCGCCGGGCACGGGCGACGATTCCCGGCACATCGGGCCCTTCATGAACGGCAAGTCGGCCTATTTCATGTCGATCAACCGCGGCAAGGAATCGATCGCGCTCGACCTCAAGTCGCCCGCCGACC
>VGDA01000443.1 GCA_016869915.1 Alphaproteobacteria bacterium | reverse complement strand
CATCCTCGCGCGCGACCATGGCAGTACGTCGATGGACGCCATCCCGCTCGACCGGGTCGACGACGCGCTCGAGGGTCTCCTCGCCGGCGGCGACTGAACGCTGCGGCGGCGCGTCACGCGCCCCGGCGCGTGGCCGGCGCCTCCGGCTTCATCGTCACGAACACGACGCCGCCGAGGATGAGCGCCGCGCCGGAGAGCTCCGTCGCCGACATGGCCTCGTCGAGACCGGCATGCCCGAGCGCCAGCGCGACGACCGGCCCGGCCGCGCCGATCAGCGCGACCTGGTTGGCGCCGACCCGGCGCAGTGCCTCCGCGACGACGAAGACGGGAAGCACGGTACTGGCGATCGCTATGGCGAGGGCGAGGCCGTAGACCGGGATCGGCTGGACCAGCGTGGACATGCCGTTCTCGAGAGGCAGGTGCAGCGCGATCGCGAGGAAGGAGACGATGTTCGCGTTCGCGGAGAAGCGCATCGCCCCGACGCGACCGATCACCTGGCTGCCGGCGACGAGGTAGACGGCGTAGAGCACGGCGCCGCCGAAGATCAGTGCCGCGCCGCGCAGCACGTCTTCTCCACCGGCTTGACCGCCCGGGAGAAGGACCAGCACGAGGCCGGCATAGCTCGACGCCAGCGCCACGCCCTCGCGCCATCCCGCGCGCTTGCCCAGGAAGGACGCTGAGAGCAGCACGACGATGGTCGGGTAGAGGAAGAGGATCAGGCGCCCGAGGCCGGCGCCGACATGCTGGAGCCCGGCCATGTCGAGCCAGCTCGCCGCGTAGTGGCCGACGAAGCCGAGCGCCACGATCCACGCCCAGTCTCGGCGCGAGACGCGGCCCCCGCCGCGAGCGAACGCATGCCATGCCGCCACCGCGGCGAAGAACGGGAAGGCGAAGCCGAGGCGCAGCGCGAGCAGCGTCGTCGGGTCGACGCCGTGGGCGTAGGCGAGCTTGACCAGCACCGGCCGGACGGAGAAGCAGGCCACGCCGAGCAGCGCGAGCAGCGAGCCGGCGAGATGCGGCGACACGGCGATCCTTCTTGATAACGGCCCGGGCGCAGGCTAGCACGCGCCCCGTGCCGATGCGGCACGTCGATCTGGCGGCGAACCGGCGGCGGTGGACATGAGCAGCGTCGAGGCGCCCATGCGGGTGCATGTGCAGAACCATCCCGGCGAGAATCCCGTCTTCCACGCGACCGAGGAGGTCTGGCGCCGCGCCGCGGACCGGCATCCGGGGCTCGCGCGGCGCCTCGACGTCTCCATCGGCTGGACGCGAGCTGATCTCGATGCGGCGATCGGCGATACCGAGATCCTCGTCACCTGGGTGGCCATGGTGAAGGAGACGCGCGAGATCCTTGCCTCCAAGGCGCCGCGCCTTCGCATGATCTTCTGCACCTCCGCGGGGATCGACAGGGTGATCCCGTTCGACTGGCTGCCGCCCGGCGTCGTCCTGCTCAACAACAGCGGCGTGCATGCGCGCAAGGCCGGCGAGTGGGGGACGATGGCGCTGCTCATGCTCGCGAACCGGATCCCGTTCTTCGCGACGCGCCAGCGCGAGCGGCGCTGGGAGAAGGTCTTCTCGCCGAGCATCCGTGGCCAGGTCCTTGCCTCGATCGGCGTCGGCGAACTCGCGACGCCGACGCTGCGCCAGGCCCGCGCGCTCGGGATGCGCACGATCGGCGTGCGCCACACCGCGGCGCCGCATCCGGATTGCGACGAGGTCGTCGAGACGGCGGCGCTGGACGACGTGCTGCCGCGGGCGGACATGCTCCTGGTGGCCTGCCCGCTGACGCCGGCGACCAGCGGCCTCGTCACCCGCGCGCGCATCGCGCGGATGCGGAGGGGCGCGGGCATCGTCAACATGGCCCGCGGCGCGGTGATCGACCAGGACGCGCTCTGCGAAGCGCTCGAATCCGGGCACCTGGGCGGCGCGGTGACCGATGTCGCGGTACCGGAGCCGCTGCCGGCGGACTCGCGCCTCTGGACGACGCCGAACCTCCTCGTGTCGCCTCATGTCTCGGTCGACGACCCGGCGACCTACACGCCGGACTCGCTCGACCTGTTCTTCCTGAACCTCGGTCGCTTCCTGCGCGGCGAGGACATGCCGAACCTCGTCGACACCACGCGCGGCTACTGAGCGCGGGCTCAGAGCGCGACCTCGACGAGATACGGGCCCTGCGTCGCGAGGCCGGCGCGGAAGCCCTTCGCGAGTTCCTCGATCGTGGTCGCGCGCGACGCCGGCACGCCCATGCCCCTGGCGAGCGAGACCCAGTCCAGGTCCGGGTCCGCGAGGCTCAGCATGTCCAGCGCCTTGCGCCCGGGGTTCGCGCCGACATTCATGAGTTCGTGGCGCAGGATCGCGTAGCTGCGGTTCGACCAGACGAGGGTCACGATCTTCAGCTTCTCGCGCGCATGGGTCCACAGCGCCTGCAGCGTGTACATCGCGCTGCCATCGGCCTGGAGCCCGACGACCTGCCGGTCGGGGCAGGCGACCGCGGCGCCGGTCGTGAGGCAGAGGCCCTCGCCGATCGCGCCGCCGGTCAGCGCGAGCCAATCATGCGGGGCGGCGCCATGCGTGGCGCGGAAGAACCCGCGCCCCGTGGTCACGGACTCGTCGATCACGATCGCGTCCTCCGGGATCAGGTGCGCGAGCGCGTCCGCGATCGAGTCCGGGTTGAGCGCGCCGCTGGGCATCGCGGGCTTCGGCGCCTCGGGGATCGAGACCTGGCGCGGCGCGCCCAGTTCGTCGGCGAGGGCCTCGAGCGCGCCGACGATGTCCTCGTGCGGCGCCGCGAGCGTCTCGATGCGGCAGCCCTCGGGCGCGAAGAGGCTGGGCCTGCCCGGATACGCGAAGAACGCCGTCGGCTGCTTGGAGCCGCAGAGCACGATCGCGCGCGTGTCCTTCAGCGCGGCGAGCGCCTGGTCGACGGGGTAGGGCACGCGCTCGATCGGCAGGCGGCCGCGGCCGCGCTCGACGCGCGCGTTCGAGCCCTCGGCCATCACCCGGCAGCCCGTCGTCGCGGCGATGCGCGCGGCCGCGCGCTGGCCTGCCGCGCGAAGGGCCACGCCGCCGAGCAGGAGCACCGCGTTCCCGCCCCGCAACGCCTCGGCAGACAGCCTCACGGCTTCCGTGGCGACGGGCAGGCGAACCGCCAGCGACGGCAGCGCGGCGATCCCCGATCCCTCGTTCCAAGCCGTGTCGGCGGGCAGGATGAGCGTCGCGACCTGGCCCGGAGGCGCCTTCGCCGCCGCGATCGCCGCGGCC
>VGDA01000442.1 GCA_016869915.1 Alphaproteobacteria bacterium | reverse complement strand
CGAGGCGAACCGCGACGTCGACGTGCAGGCGCCTTGGACGCTGCGCAAGACCGACACGGCGCGCATGGAGACGGTGCTCTACGTGCTGGCCGAGACGATCCGCCGCGTAGCCATCGTCCTTCAGCCCTTCATGCCCTCGAGCATGTCGAGGCTCCTCGACCAGCTCGCGGTGCCCGCCGCCGCGCGCGACTTCGCGCATTTCGACGCGCGGCTCGCGCCCGGGACCAAGCTGCCGCCGCCAAGCGGCGTCTTCCCGCGCCACCAGGAGCAGGCAAGCTGATCCCATGAGCGGCGGCCTCGTCGACAGCCACTGCCACCTCGACTACCTGGAGCGCCAGGGCGACCTCGCCGGCGTGCTATCGCGCGCGCGTGGCGCGGGCGTCGGCACGATGCTCACGATCGGCACGAAGCTGCGCGAGTTCCCGACGGTGCTCGCGATCGCGGAGCGCAACGTCGACGTCGTCTGCTCGGTCGGCATCCACCCGCACGAGGCCGGCAACGAGGAGGCCGACACGCAGCGCCTGGTCGAGCTCGCGCGCCATCCCAGGGTGGTCGGGATCGGCGAGACCGGCCTCGACTATTTCTACGACAAGAGCCCGCGCGAGGCGCAACGGGCGAGCTTCGCCACGCATCTCGCGGCGACGCGGCTCTCCGGCCTGCCGGTGATCGTGCACACGCGCGACGCCGACGAAGACACGGCGCGCATGCTCGGCGGGGCGGTCGGGCAGGGGCCGGTGACCGGCGTCCTGCACTGCTTCACCTCGTCGATCGAGCTCGCGCGCCATGCGCTTGGCCTCGGCTTCTACATCTCGCTTTCCGGGATCGTGACGTTCCGCAACGCCGACGCGCTGCGCGAGACGGCGAGGGCGATCCCGCTCGATCGGCTGCTGGTCGAGACCGATTCGCCGTTCCTCGCGCCCGTGCCGGTGCGCGGCAAGACTTGCGAGCCGGCCTTCGTCGCGCATACCGCGCGCTTCGTCGCGGACCTCAAGGGCGTGTCGCCCGAGGCGCTGGCCGAGGCCACGACGCGCAACTTCTTCGCGCTCTTCCCGAAGGCCGCCATCGCGCGCCAGGCCGCCGCCGCATGAAGGTCACCATGCTCGGCAGCGGCGGCTCGGGCGGCGTGCCGCTGATCGGCTGCCGCTGCGCGACCTGCACCTCCCGCGACCCGATGAACCGTCGCCTGCGGGTGTCGATCGTCGTCGAGGGCGACGACGGCAGGCGGATCCTCGTCGATACCTCGCCGGACCTGCGCCAGCAGTTCCTGGCCCAGGGGCTCGTGACCGTCGACGCGGTCATACTGACCCACGCGCATGCGGACCACATGCACGGCATCGACGACCTGCGCTCGGTCAACTACCACCGCAACGCTCCGCTCGAGGTCTGGGCCGACGCGGCGACGCTGGCGGAGGCAACCGGTCGGTTCGGCTACTGCTTCGACCCGCCGCGGACCAATGCCGGCATCTGGTACGCGCCTTCGCTCGTCGGTCGCGAGATACCCGTGGGCAGCCCGGTCGAGATCGCAGGGATGCAGGTGCTGGCCTTCCACCAGGTCCATGGCGGGACGCGGCCGCCGACGCTGGGCCTGCGCTTCGGAGCCTTCGCATATTCGACGGACGTCAAGGAGATGCCCGAGGAGGGATTTGCCGCCCTCGAGGGCATCGACACCTGGATCGTCGACTGCCTCCAGGACGAACCGAACGTGGCCCATAGCCACCTGCCGCAGACGCTGGGATGGATCGAGCGCGTGCGTCCGCGCCGCGCGGTGCTCACCCACATGGGGCACAGGCTCGAGTACCATGACCTGGCAAGGCGGCTGCCGCGCGGCGTGGTCCCGGGCCATGACGGCCTCGTGGTCAAGATAGGAGTCGATCCTTTGAAGAAGCCGATCCTTTGAATAGGAATCAGATATATATCGAGTAGGATCCTCATGTTTTAAAACACGTTTCTATATTTTTTATAATAATTATTATACGAACTAAGGATGTCGCAGGAAGAACGCCCGATCGACCGTCTCCTCGCCGTGATGGCCCGCCTCCGCGACCCGCGCGACGGCTGCCCATGGGATGTCGCCCAGGACTTCGCGACCATCGCGCCCTACACGATCGAGGAAGCCTACGAGGTCGCGGACGCGATCGCGCGCGGCGACATCGACGGGCTGCGCGAGGAACTCGGCGACCTGCTGTTCCAGGTCGTGTTCCATGCCCGGATGGCCGAGGAACGCGGCGCCTTCGCCTTCGACGATGTCGCGCGCGGCCTCGTCGAGAAGATGATCGCCCGCCACCCGCATGTCTTCGCGGGCGCCGAGCGCCATGGCGCGGACCAGCAGGTCGGCGCCTGGGAGCGCCTGAAGGCCGAGGAGCGCGCACGGAAGGCCGCCGCGCGTCCCGGTGGCCCGGCAAGCGCGCTGGACGACGTTCCCGTGGGGTTCCCTGCCCTGACCCGCGCCCAGAAGATTCAGAAGCGTGCCGGACAGGTCGGCTTCGACTGGCGTGACGCCGCGCCGGCCATGGACAAGGTCACCGAGGAGACGCGCGAGGTCGCGGAAGCCCTGGCCGAGCCGGGACACGCGCGCGTCGCCGAGGAGATCGGCGACCTGCTCTTCGCGGCGGTCAACGTGGCGCGGCTCTCGGGCGTGGACGCCGAGACCGCGCTGCGCGAAGCGACGACCAAGTTCGAGCGCCGCTTCCGCCGGATGGAGGCGATGCTCGCCGAGGCCGGACGGACGCCGGCTGGCTCGAGCCTCGCCGAGATGGACGCCGCCTGGGAGCGCGTGAAGGCCGAGGAGCGCGGGAAGCGCGGCTGACGGACGCCGGCCCTTGCCGCCCTCGGCGCGTCCTCAAGCGGCATCCAGGCTCGTCTCGACCAACCGCGCCCAGTAGCTCGCGCCGATCGGCAGGATCGCGTCGTTGAAGTCGTAGCGGGCGTTGTGGAGCATGCGCCCGCCCTCGCCGCCGCCATTGCCGATCATGATGTAGGCGCCGGGCTGTTTCTCCAGCATGAAGGCAAAGTCCTCGGATCCCATGACCGGCTCGACGCCGGTCTCCACGCGACCCGGGTCGCCCGCGACCTCGGCCGCCGTCGCAACGGCGCGGCGCACGGACTCCTCGTCGTTCACCAGCGCCGGATAGCGGCGCTCGTAGCGCACGCGCGCCACCGCCCCCATGGACGCGGCGATGCCCGTCGCGATCTCGCCGATGCGACGTTCCATCATGTCGCGCACGTCGCGGCGGAAGCAGCGCGTGGTGCCGCGCAGGACCACCGCCTCCGGGATCAC
>VGDA01000441.1 GCA_016869915.1 Alphaproteobacteria bacterium | reverse complement strand
CTACCTGCCGTTCCTGGTCATCGACCTCGCGGTCTCCGCGATCCTGATGGCGATGGGCATGATGATGGTGCCGCCGGTCCTGGTCGCCCTGCCATTCAAGCTCGTCTACTTCGTGTTCGCGGATGGGTGGCGGATGCTCGTGTCCGCGCTCGTCGACAGCTACGCCTACTGACGGGGCGTCAGCCTCCCTCGTCGTCCCCGGCGTCCTCCGCCCCTTCGCCCCAGAGCCTGTCGATCCGTGCGCACGGCGCGCGGATGTCCGCCATGCAGTCGACGACCGCCGGATGGTCCTCGCCCACCCGGCGGCAGGGAACCTGATAGTCGGTCAGGCGCGCCTCGAGCTGGCGCGCGGGTCCGCCGAATGCGTTGCGGTCGACGGGCACGTCGCGCCTGCCGGGCAGGGTTCGCCCCAGAATGGACCGGCAACGCGCGGCCAGACGGGCGAGAAGGATCGGTAACGGACTGGCACGCTTCGTGCGAGGTGAAGGCATCGCGGGTCCATCCCGCCAAATTCTTGACGTGGCCCCAAGACATGTCGCTCTCGATCGTCAACAACTACGCCGCGCGCATCGTCCATCGCCAGGTCGAGCGGAATGACGCGATGGCCACGAAGATGGTGGCAAGGCTTTCTTCCGGATCCCGGGTGATCTACGCGTCCGATGACGCCGCATCGCTCGCGGTGGGGACGCGCCTGCGCGCGGATGTCGGCGCCATGCAAATGGCCGCGGTGAATGCGAGCCACGCTGCTGCCGTCCTTCAGATCGCGGATGGCGCCGCGTCAATCGTCGGCGACATGACCACGCGCCTCAAGACGCTCGCCATCCAGTCTGCCTCCGACCAGCTCTCGGGAACCGAGCGCGGGATGATCGACAGCGAGTACCAGCAGCTGCTGCGCGAGATCGACCGCGTGGCCGCTTCCGCGTCCTTCAACGGTAAGCGCGTGCTTAACTTCACAGGCTCACCAGTACGCCCGACCGCCCTGGTACAGGACGGGAAGAACGCCTTCGGCAACGTCAACGGCGTGGTCTCCCTGGACACGTCGGGAGCGATGGCGGGCTCGCTCTTCGCCGCCAGCTTCGACGCCGCAGCCAACCGGCTTTCGTTAACCAACCTCACCAACGGCGAGAGCGAAGCGCGGACGCTCAGCTTCAAGACGCTCGGCGATCAGGAACGCGAAACCGTCGCGTTCCGCTCGCTCGGCGTCACGATGCAGATCGACCGCAACTTCCCCAAGCAGACGACAATCGCGGCCTCGAACGGGTCGCTGCAGGCAGGCACGTCGTGGCTCGGCCTGAACGCGAGCGCCGCGGTCGCCGAGGGTGCCGCGAACCCGCTGCGCCAGCTCCTGCCGACCGACGACACGGCGCTGACCAGCGCAACATGGCTGGGCAGGTTGCGCCTCGAGGACCTGCGCATGCGGGCATTGCCGAATTTCCGTGAGATGCCGGTGCCGTTTCAGGAGGTACGCTTCTCTACGTCCAACACCGTTCCCCTCGTCGCGTCGCTCTTCGACCATGTCACGCACCAGGTCGAGATCCGCGACATCGATTTTACCCCGGCTCTGGGCGCCTATGAACTCACAGTTGGGACCACGAGTCTCACGCACACGCTCGCTGCGCCAGTTTCGATCTCTAGCCTGGTAACCGGCCTGCAGGCCGATACCGACTACGCCAGCGCGAACTTCACCATTGAGGCCAATGGCAGCGCAGGGATCCGCATCGCCTTCAAGACAGCAGCAGCCGTTGCCACGACCACCGCCACAACGCTCACACTCGATGGAACAGCCACCACAACCAGGAAAATCATCCAGACCGGTGCTGCACCCGCCGCAAATGCGGAGATCGGCCCGGGCGACCTGCGCACCGAGAACGGGACCCAGGGCCGCGACACGTCGCTGTCCGGCGGGACCGGGGTCGCGAAGCTCTTCACGCGCGTGCAGGTCCGGTCCTCAGAAGGCGAGTTGCGGTCGATGTCGGCGCCGAGCGGCGCGAACCTCGAGCTCAAAAAGGACGACACCGTGCTCGTCACGGTCCATAACGGCGCCACCGACAGCACGGCGAAGGAATATCTCGAACTCGCGTTCCGCGTGGGCGGCGTTGGCGGCCTCTCCGACCTCGTATTCACTGGCGACGAGAAGAAGCCAGTGGCGGCGCTGCTCTTGAACTCTCACCGCATGCTCGGCGTCTCGGGCCAGGAGACCGACGGTAACCCCTTCGACTTCCAGGTGGGCGCGACGACGCTCTCGTCTGACACGCTCTCGTTCAAGCTGCCGCCGCTGTCCTCGCGCGCGCTGGGACTAGCCGACAGCCACGTGCGCACCGCGGGCGCCGCCCGCGCGGCCGTCGGCATCGCCGACGCGGCGATCAACAAGACCTCGACCGTCCGCGGCGAGATCGGCGCGATCCAGAACCGCTTCGAGTTCACGAAGCAGAACCTCGCGACGATGGCCGAGAACACCGACAACGGCCGCAGCCTGCTGATGGACCTCGACGTGGCGTCCGAGATGACGCGCCTGACGTCGCAGCAGATCCTCGTCCAGGCCGGCGTCAGCATCCTCGCGCAGGCGAACCAGATGCCGCAGCAGCTGCTGCGGCTGTTCCAGTGAACGATCCAACCAGCAACCGGAAACCCGAGGAGGGAAGGATGAACACGCATCAGGACAACATGGACGGCGCGACGCCGCCGAGCATCATCGTCGCGAAGCTCTTCGACGACCTCGTCGCCGCGCTCGAGGAGGCACACCTGTCGATTGCCGAGGGCCGCATCGAGGACAGGTTCCGCGCCGTCACGGTGTCGACGGAGATCGTCAGCGACCTCGCTGCCGGGCTCGAGGAACCAGCGCAGGACGACTGGACGCGCCGCACGGGTGCGCTCTACCGCTACCTGCAGCGCCTTTTCCTCGCCGCGAACCTGCGCAACGACACGAAGGCGATCGAAGAGGCGATGATACTCGTGGAGCCGGTGCGCCGCGCCTGGCAGTGCATGGCGGCGGAGGAGAAGCTGCGCGCCGAGCTCGCGCGCCGCGGCGTGCGCAAGGATGCCGCGGCGGTGGCCGACTGGCTCGAGAGCGCGGCCGCGGATTGAGGCCGAAGGGCGGGAGAGGCCTGATGGGTCACCAGACAAGCGCGCGCGGCGACGCCGCGCCGCCGCCGGCCTCGGCCCGTCACGCCTTGGCGTCGAAGATCTTGCCGCGGAACTCCGCGGTGCGCTGGGCGAGGATGCGCAGCGCCTCCGGCGGGACCTCGGACACGACGGACCCCGTCTCCTTGTCGACGACGCTGGCGA
>VGDA01000440.1 GCA_016869915.1 Alphaproteobacteria bacterium | reverse complement strand
TGGCTGAAGCCCGTCGCCGCGGCGTCGCCACGCATTGCCGCCATGCGCGAGCGCATCAAGGCGATCGAGCTCGAGTCCGAGCGCGAGGTGCAGTTCCTGCTGGCCGACGCGCTGGAGGCGACGCATCCGCGGCCCGCAGCGCCGCCCGGGCGCGCCGAGCGCGGCGAGCTGGCGCGCGCGAACATCGACGCGTACCTGCGGCATCTTGGCGCGCCCGGGGATCCGGCGGCCCTCGCGCGCGCGGTAAGCGACTGGATCGAAAGCAATTGAGGCGAATGGGATGTCGCGCGCGTGTTGCGCCGCAGCACGCTCATCTGTGGCGGCGCCGCCTCCCGGGGGCGTAGGCTTGAAAGGTCGAGACGACCCATGGAGGACGAGGATGACGAGCGCACCACGCATCGAATCCCTTCGGGTGAAGCATGCCCGGCTCGAGGCCGAGATCGACCGCGAAGTCCACCGACCGCATCCCGACGACACCCATGTCACCGAACTCAAGCGCGAGAAGCTGAGGATAAAGGACCAGATGGCGCGCATGGCCGCGCGCCACTGAACGCCGCCCCGGCATGGGGCGACGACAACGGCGGCGCGGCACACGCGCCGCCGTTTTCATTCCGGCGCGCGTCCTTCGCGGGCCGCGCTTGGATAGCCTGCCGGCCTGAACCTGCCGACGGGGGAGATCGCATGGACGGGGTCTGCACGCGCTTCGCGCGGAACTATGCCGGTGCGCGCCGGAAATTCCTGCGTGCCGCGGAGATGGCGGGCCTCGAGGTGCGCTCGCATGCGCATCCGACGATGGGGCCAGACGGCGAGGAGATGGCCAACGACACGGCCTGGATCGGGGACCGGGACGCGCGCCGCGTGCTCGTCGTCACCTCCGGCACGCACGGGCCCGAGCTCTTCTGCGGATCGGGCGCGCAGGTCGATGCGATCATGGACATGCGCCCCGCGGACCATGGCGACGTCGCGCTGCTGCTCTGCCACTCGGTGAACCCCTACGGGGCCGCGTGGCTCAGGCGCGGCAACGAGGACAACATCGACATCAACCGCAACTACATCGACTTCTCCGGGCCGCTGCCGCCCAACCCCGGCTACGAGGAACTGCACGACGACTTCGTGCCACGCTCGGCGTCGCCGGAGGCCTTCGCCGCCGCCGACGAGCGCATCCGCGCCTACGGCGCGCGGCACGGCGTCGCCGCGCTCAGGATCGCGACGTCGGGCGGCCAGTACACGCGGCCGGACGGCATGTTCTACGGCGGCACGCGGCCCAGCTGGTCGCGCCGCACGATGGAGGCGATCCTGGCGGAGAACGACCTCGCGGGACGCGACTACGTCGCCTGCGTCGACTTCCACACGGGCGCGGGTCCCTATGGCTATTGCGAGCCAATCTATTCCGGCGACATCGACCATCCGGGCTGCGAGCGCCTGCAGCGCTGGATCGGGCCCGCGATGACGCTGCAGCGCACCGGCAAGTCGGCGACGCCGCCGCAGCAGGGGCTCAGCTCCGACCTATGGGAGCGCTCCTGCGGCCGCAACTCGGCCTATGTCTCGTTCGAGTACGGGACGATCCCGAACGCGGACGTCATCGACGCGCTGCGCGTCGAGCACGTCATGCATCGCTCCGGGCGCAACGACTGGCGCGACGCCGAGGTGCAGGCCGCCAAGCGCCGCCTGCTCGACGCCTTCGCGCCGGACGCGCGGGAATGGCGCGAGATGGTGATCCTGCAGTCGCGGCTGCTGCTCGGCCGCATCGCCCGCGGCCTCGGCCGCGAGTAGCGCGCGCGGCTAGGCCGGCGCGGCGAGCAGCGCGCCGAGCGCGGCGATGTCGGGCATCGCCTCCACGCCGTCGATCGCCGCCGCGATCTCGCGTGCGCGCGCGGCGCCATAGGCGGGCACGACCAGCTCGTCGAACTTGGCGCGCACGGCGCGCGCGTCCATCGGATCCTCCGGCCAGCCGCGCGCGACGTCGCGCTCGGCGACGAGGTGCCTGCCATCGGACAGGACGACCTCGGCCCGCGCAGGGCGCCTGTCCTCGCGCGCGGCGTGCCGCTCGTCCATGGCAGGGTCGGCGATCATCGCGACGCGCGCACTCAGCGCGCGCAGCGCCGGATCGGCGAGGGCCTCGGGCGTGAAGTCGGAGAGCAGCGCATGGCCGCGCGTCACCGCCAGCGCCGCGCAGAAGGGCAGGCTCGACTTCGCCGCCACGACCGTCGCCGGCGCCGGCTCGTCGAGCTCTGCGGCGAAGCGATGCGTGGAGACCTCGATGCGCGCCACGTCCTCGGGCCGGAAGGGGCCGGCCTCCGCGAGGCCCAGCAGCGCGTCGATCATCGTGTGGGCGAAGCTGCAGGCGGAGTGGCGCTTCACGTAGGCCGTCGGCAGCAGCCACGCCGTCCCGAGGTCGGCGACGATGCCGGGCAGGTCGTGGCGGTCGGCGACGGCGCGCGCGAAGCCGAGCCGGCCCTCGAGCAGCTCGCGGGGCCCGCGGATCCCGGCCTCGGCGAGCTGCGCGGCCATGACGCCGGTCATCGCGGGCCAGCCGCAATAGAGGTCCTTGATGCCCGCGCCTTCCTTGAAGGCCTGGAAGGTGGTCGCGGGCGCGAGGCAGCAATTCCCGAGCGCGTCGCCGGCGCGCGCGGGATCGAGGAGCAGGACCGAGGCTGCCGCCGCGGCGGCGCCGAACGCTCCGAAGAGGCCGGGGCCGTGGTAGCCGCGGTCGTACATGGCCGAGGTCGCGATGCCCCGACCGACCCGCACCAGCACCTCGTAGCCCGCGACGATCGCCGCGACCAGCGCCGCGCCCGGGGCGCGCCGCGCCTCGGCGAGCGCGAAGGCGGCGGGGATGACGGTCGCGCCGGGATGCACGTGGCCGAGGATGTGGCCGTCGTCGAGCTCGAGGTGGTGGCCGACCGAGCCATTGGCGAGCGCGGCCATCGCGGCGGGCGCGCGCGCGCCGAAGCCCCAGGTCGTCGCCTCGCCCGCGCCGCCATTGCCGAGCACGAGGCCGGCGAGGGGATGCATGGCGGGCTCCCGCGCGCCGGCCAGCGTCACGCCGGCGAAGTCGAGGAGGCAGAGCCGGGCGCGCGCGCGCACCTCCGCGGGGATCGCGCCGGGCTCGAGCGCGACGGCGAAGGCGCCGAGGGCCTGCGTCAGCGAGGCGGCGGGTTCCGTCCTGGTCATCTCTGCATCCATGCGTGGCCGCGGGAAGGCGCGAGGGAGGCTAGCATCGCGTCGCGGGTGCCGGAACACGGCGCGCGCGCGCCGCCGCGCCCGGGGCGTCGTGGACAGTTTCGCGAGCGCGATG
>VGDA01000439.1 GCA_016869915.1 Alphaproteobacteria bacterium | reverse complement strand
TGTTGGCCAGGAACTCGGACTTCGTGCGGTTGGCCCGCTCGGCCTCGCTGCGCAGCGTCTCGAGCCGCTCGGCGAGCTCGCGCATCTGCCGGGACTGCGTGCCGATCCGCTCCTGCATGCGCTCGAGCTCGTCGACGCGGGACTCGAGGGCGCGCTCGTGGCCGAGCAGCGTCGAGACATCGGTCAGCGTGACGAGCAGCGCGCCCTCGGACAGGCGCGCCGCCTCGACGCGCAGATCGCGGCCGCCCGCGAGGCGAACGACGAGCTCGCGCCCGTCCGAGACGCGCTCGTGCGCGGCGGCTATCCAGGCCTCGGCGCTCGTCGCCTCGCCGACGTCGATCGCGCCGCGCGCGACGATGCCGCCGAGGACCTCGCGGAACGGGGCGCCCGGGACGAGGCATTCGGCCGCCGCGCCGAACATGCCGAGGCAGAGGTCGTTGCACGCCACGAAGCGCCGCTCGCCGTCGAGGACGAAGGCGCCGCTTGGGAAGCGCGCGAACAGCTCCGCGAGCAGGCGCGGGGGAAGCGCGGATGCGTCGGCCTCCGACATGCTCCTTCCTTCCATGCCTTCCAGACTAGGGCCTGCGCGGTCGGGCGCGCCATACTCCAGGTGGTCTAGCCGCCCTGCCCCGGCTGTCCGGCCTCGGCCGCGGCGGCCTTCACGGCCTTGCGCTGGCGCAGCACGGAGAGCGGGATGCTTGCGAGGTACATGGCGCCCGTGGCAACCAGCGTCGCCCAGGGCGCCGTGGCCAGTGCGCCGACGAGCAGGGCGACCAGGACGAGCGCCGGCACGGTCATGGCCCGCGGGATGCGCATCTGCTTCATCGCGAAGGTCGGGATGCGGCTGACCATCAGCGCGCCGACTAGCACGAGGACCGCCGTGCAGGCCCAGGGATCCGCGAAGGCCCCGCCGCCGAAGGCGAACTCGATCATCAGGGGCAGCACCGCCAGGAACGCACCGGCCGGGGCGGGCACGCCGGTGAAGTAGTAGCGCGCCCAGGCCGGCGGGCTGGGATCGCCGAGCATCGTGTTGAAGCGGGCGAGGCGCAGCGCGCAGCACACCGCGTAGAAGAGGGCCGCGGCCCATCCGATGCCGCCGGCGCCGTCGGCGCTCCAGAGGAACAGGATGAGCGCCGGCGCCGCGCCGAAGCTGACGAAGTCGGAGAGCGAGTCGAGCTCGGCGCCGAACTTCGAGGTGGCGTTGAGCAGCCGCGCCATGCGGCCGTCGAGCCCGTCGAGGATCGCCGCGACCAGGATCGCGGCGACCGCGTGTTCCCAGCGGTCGAGGAACGCGAAGCGCACCGCCGTGAGGCCGGCGCACAGGGCGCAGATCGTCAGCGCGTTGGGGATCAGGGCGCTCACGCTGCGGCCGCCCAGCGGCATGCGGGGGCGCCCCGCTTCGGCGTCCTGCGGCTCCGGCGCCATCGCTCAGCGTATCTCCCCGCTGCGCGCGGGCTCGCTGCCCGCCAGGTCGGCGAGCACGCTCTCGCCGCCGATCACGCGCTGCCCGACCACGACCAGCGGTGCAGTGCCGAGCGGAAGGTAGACGTCGACGCGGCTGCCGAACCGGATGAGCCCGTAGCGCGCCCCCGCCCGCGCCTCGGCGCCGGGGACCGCCTCGCAGATTATGCGCCTCGCGACCAGGCCCGCGATCTGGACGCAGGCGACGCGGCGCCCGTCGGCCATCTCGATGCCGAGCGACATGCGCTCGTTGTCCACGGAGGCCTTGTCGAGCGACGCGTTGAGGAACTTGCCCGGCCGGTAGTGGGCGGCGCAGACGCGCCCGTCCACCGGGAAGCGGTTCACGTGCACGTCGAAGACGTTCAGGAACACGCTGATGCGCGTCATCGGCTCGTCGCCCATCGCGAGCTCGGGCGGCGGGGCAGCGTCCATGACCAGCTGCACGCGGCCGTCGGCCGGGCTGACGACCAGCCCGGGCCGCGTCGGCGTGACGCGATCGGGATCGCGGAAGAAGTAGGCGATCCAGGCCGTCACGACCGCGAGCAGCCAGCCGAGCGGCTCCGCGAGCACGAACCCGCCAGCGGCGAGGGCGGCGCCGATGGCCAGGAACGGCCAGCCGGCGCGATGGACCGGGGCGAGCACGCTGGTGATCGTCTTGAGCATGGGCGGCGTCTGTCTCTCTCAGGGGGTGCGCAGCATTACCACCTCGGGGTCGGGAGACGCGAAGTTTCTCGTCCCCGACGCCGGCTCAGTTGCGTGCCGGGAGCTCGAACACCTGGCCGGGATAGATCAGGTTCGGGTCGCGGATCATCTGCCGGTTCGCCTGGTAGATGACCGTGTAGCGCACGCCCTCGCCATAGACGCGCCGCGCGATCCTCCAGAGGGAGTTGCCGGGCTGGACGACGATCCTGTCCGCGGGCCCGGGGCCGTCCACGGCGGGCTCGGCGCGCGAGAAGGGCAGCTCGACGCGCTGGACGACGCGGCCATCCGGGCCGATCTGGTCGACGCGCAGCGTGTAGAGCCCGGGCGCGAGCGGGGCCTCCGGCTTCAGGCTCCAGCGCCCGGAGGCGTCCGCCACGGCGCCTCCGACCGGCTTGCCGTCGACGTAGAGATTGACCCTCGTCCCTGCCGTTGCCCGACCGGCGAAGACGACCTCGCCGGCGCTGTCGTAGTCGACGGTGTCGAGCGCGAGCGGCAGCGCGTCGCCGGCGCGCTGCGCCGCGGGGGTCGGCGGCACCTGCAGCGGCTGGCTCGCCTCGACCCGCGAGTCGCGCGGCACGGCCACCGCGAGCGTGCCCTCGCTGCGGGCCTGGGCAGTGGCGCGATCCGGCACCACTACGACCACGACCCGCTCCGAGCGCGCCTCCCCGGCATCCCCGGGAAGCTTTCCGACAAGGGACAGCTCGCGCGTCCCGCTGGCGAACGGCGAGGTCGGCACGAGGACCCACTCCCCGCGCGCATCGGCGGTCGCGCGGCCGATCTCGCGGTCGCCGTCCATGACGACGACGAGCTTGCCGGGCTCGGCCCGCCCGGCGATGACCGCCATGCCATCCGGCGAGATGCGGACGACGTCGAAGCTCGGCGCGACGCGCTGCGGCGCGGGCGGGGCGGGTGCAGGCACCGCAACGGCCGGCGCAGGCGCGGCGGCCACGGGTGGCTGCGGGGCCGGGGTCGGGACAGCGATGGGAGGCGGCGACGGCGCAGGCGTTGTGGCCACGGGTGGCTGCGGGGCCGGGGTCGGGACAGCGACGGGAGGCGGCGACGGCGCAGGCGCTGTGGCCACGGGTTGTTGAGGAGCCAGGGCCGGGGCCGCGGCAGGAGGCGGCGACGGCGCGGG
>VGDA01000438.1 GCA_016869915.1 Alphaproteobacteria bacterium | reverse complement strand
GGCCGCGCAGGATATTGACCTCGCCGGCGAGCGACTCCAGCTTGAGGCGGACGTCGCGAAGCTCCACGATGGGACCGGCGTTCGCGGAGGTCATCAGGCGCACCATGGACAGGCAGGAGACGCGCGAGCGGACGCGCCGCGCCGGCAGGCGATATGGCCGCCGCGCAGCCCTTGTCAACGCATGCCTCGCCGGCGCGCTCGCCGCCATGGCGTCGCCGGCGCATGCGGCGCGCGCGCGGCTGCTGCTCTTCGGCGACAGCCTCACCGCGGGCTACGGCCTGCCGGCGCAGGACGCCCTGCCCGCGCAGCTGCAGCGCGCGCTCGACGCCGCGGGCATCGACGCCGAAGTGGTCAATGCCGGCGTCTCGGGCGAGACCTCCGCAGGCGGGCTCGCGCGCATCGACTGGACGATCGGCGACGCGCCACCCAGCCACGCGATCCTCGCGCTCGGCGCCAATGACGGGCTGCGCGGCCTGCCGCCGGAGCGCATGGAGGCCAATCTCGACCGCATCCTCGCGCGCCTCGCCGCGCGCGGCACGAAGGTGCTGCTCGCCGGCATGGCCGCGCCGCCCAATCTCGGCCGCGACTACGCCGATCGCTTCGCCGCCGTCTTCCCCGCGCTCGCCGCGCGGCACGGCGTGGCGCTCTACCCGTTCCTGCTCGAGGGCGTGGCGGGCCAGCCCGCGCTCAACCAGCAGGACGGCATCCACCCCAACCGCGAGGGCGTCGCCGTGGTCGTCGCCGCGCTGCTGCCGCATGTGCGCCGGCTCCTGGCGCCCTGAGGCGATGGAGGGAACCGCGCCATGATCGGCCTCGGCCATGCGGGCGACGACGACGACTGGATGCGGCTCGCCGATTCGTGCATCGGCGCGATGCGCGGCCTGCCTGCGCCCGCGCAGGACGAGGAGCAGGTCGGCTTCGTCTTCGCCTCCGACCTCCTCGCGGGCGAGTTCGACGCCATCGTCGCGCATCTGCGCGCGGGCACGGGCATCGCCGACTGGGTGGGCACCTGCGGCGCGGGCGTGCTTGGCGGCACGCGCGAGTATTTCGACCAGCCCGCGCTGGTGGCGATGGCGCTGAGCGTCCCGCGCGGCTCGCTCCGCCTGCTGGCGCCCGGCCACGACGAGGACGCGGCGCGCGGCATCGCGGGCTGGGCGTCGGGCCGCGCGCCCTGCACCGCGATCATCCATGGCGATGCGCGCGACGCCGCAATGCCGGACAGGCTGGGCGAACTCGCGGACCTCGGCGCGTGCCATGTCCTCGGCGGCCTCGGCTCTTCGCGCGTGCCGATGATGCATGCCGCGGGCGCGGTGGGCGGCGGCCCGCTCTCCGGCGTCGTGCTGGCGCCGGGGATCGTCGCGGCGAGCGGGCTGACGCAGGGCTGCAGCCCGCTCGGCGCGGCGCGCCGCCGCATCACCAAGGCGGAGGGCTCGATCGTCGAGACGCTCGACGACATGCCCGCGCTGCGCGCCCTGCAGGAGGACCTGCTGGCGCTGTCGGAGCCGGAGCGCGAGCGCGCCGCGCGGCGCCTGCATGTCGCGCTGCCGGTCGCGGGCAGCGACGGCGCCGACTACCTCGTGCGCAACCTCACGGGAATCGACCAGGCCTCGGGCAGCATCTCGATCGGCGACCTGGCGGAGCCGGGGCGCGAGCTCGTCTTCGTCAGCCGCGACGCCGACGCCGCCGCGCGCGACCTCGCGCGCATGGCCCGCGACGCGATGCGCCGCTGCCGGCGGAGGCCGCGCGCGGCGCTCTACTATTCCTGCGTCGCGCGCGGCGCGCATCTCTTCGGCACGACCACGCCCGAGGTCGCGCTGCTGCGCCGCGAGATCGGCGACATCCCGCTCGCGGGCATGTTCTGCGACGGCGAGGTCTCCAACGCCCGGCTCTACGGCTATACAGGCGTGCTCGCGCTGCTGGCGTGAGCCCCATCTTCGCGAGGGAACCACGGTACATGCGCTTCAACGCCCTCGGGGACACCGATCTCCGCGTCTCCGCGATCTGCCTCGGCTCGATGACCTGGGGGGTGCAGAACACCGAGGCCGAGGGCCACGCGCAGCTCGACCGCGCCGTCGACGTCCACGGCATCAACTTCATCGACACCGCCGAGATGTACCCCGTGCCGCCGACGCCGCAGATGCAGGGCGAGAGCGAGCGGGTGATCGGCTCGTGGCTCGCTGCGCGGCCGGGCATGCGCGCGCGCGTGGTGATCGCCACGAAGGTGATCGGGGCCTCGAACAACATCCCGCATATCCGCGACGGCAAGGGCCGGCTCGACCGCGCGGCGATCGTGGAGGCGGTCGAGGGCTCGCTGCGCCGCCTGCGCACCGACCGCATCGACCTCTACCAGACGCATTCGACGGATCGCCACGTCAACAGCTTCGGCCGCCAGGACTACGTGCACGACCCCGCGCGCGACGGCGCGCCGGTCGAGGAGACGCTGCGCGCGCTCGAGGAGCTCGTGCGCGCCGGCAAGGTCCTGCATGTCGGCGTCTCCAACGAGACGCCCTGGGGCGTGGCCGAGCACCTGCGCCTCGCGCGCTACCACGGCGCGCCGCGCATCCAGTCGATCCAGAACGCCTACAGCCTGCTCAACCGCATCCACGAGATCGGCCTCGCGGAGATGTCGATCCGCGAGCGCTGCGGCCTGCTCGCCTTCTCGCCCCTCGCCATGGGCGTGCTCGCGGGCAAGTATCTCGGCGGCGCCAGGCCCGCCGGCGCGCGGCTGACGCTGTTCGACCGCTTCAGGCGCTATTCCGGGCCGCGCCAGGAACCGGCGAGCGCGGCCTATGTCGCGCTGGCCCGCGAGGCCGGGCTCGATCCCGCGCAGATGGCGCTGGCCTTCGTCGCCTCGCGCCCCTTCGTGACCTCGACGATCATCGGCGCGACCAGCCTCGCGCAGCTCGACGCCAACGCCGCGGCCGCGGACATCGCGCTGCCCGCCGACGTGCTGTCGCGGATCGACGCGATCCACGCCGCCAACCCGAATCCCTGCCCCTGAGGCGCGCTCAGCGCGGCGCGCGCGGCGGCGGGGTCGGCGCCAGCAGGTCGAAGCAGGCGCCGACGACGTGGTAGTCCTTGCCGCCGCTGCCCTTGTCGGTGGCGATGCGCGCGTTGCCGGGGCCGAGGATCTTGCGCCACGAGCCGAGCTCGTGGTCGACGAGGTGCTCCCAGCAATAGGCCCAGAGCCGGTCATGCGCGCGCGCGTAGCCGTCCTCGCCGGTGGCGCGGGCGAGCAGCCCGGCGGCGGCGGCGGCCTCGACCTGGACCCAGAAGTACTTGTCGTCGTTGGCGACCGAGAGG
>VGDA01000437.1 GCA_016869915.1 Alphaproteobacteria bacterium | reverse complement strand
CCGTAGATATGCGGCTCGCGGCGCCCGAGCAGGTTCAGGTTGGGTCCGTTCAGGACGTAGATCGGCTTGGTCATCCTTGCTCCTCTTGCTGCGGCCGGGGGAACCCGCCGGCCAGGAAATCGCGGGCCCCGCGCGCGAGCGCTGCGAGCCGGGCGGCAGGCTGCATCGCCGGGAAGCGTCCCGCCAGCGGAACCTCGAGGCCGAGGACCGGCGCGCCGGGCAGGGCGGCGACGAGGGCGCCAAGGTCGAGCGCGCCCTCGCCGGGCAGCATGCGCCGCGTGCGCGCCTCCTCGGCGAGCGCGACCGCGGCTGTCGGCGCCTCGGCCGCGGCGTCGCAGAGCTGGAAGCCGCCGACGAGCCGCGGTGGCGTGCGCGCCAGCAGCGCGAGGTCGCTGCGCGAGCGGAAGGCATGGAGGGCGTCGACGAGGACATGGGCGTTGTCGCGGCCCGTGCGCGCGACGACGTCGAGCGCGGCCGCGAGGTCGCCCACCGCGCGGAAGGGCATGAATTCGATGTCGACAGACATGCCGAGCGGCGCGGCGATGTCGCAGAGCGCGGCCATCCCGGCCGCGACGACATCGCGGTCGGGGTCGTCGCCCGTGACGACGAGCCTGCTCGCGCCGAGCTCGGCGCCTGCCTCGAGCGCGTCGAGCAGCCTTTCCGGCGCGAGGTCGCGGCCGATCGGCACCAGCTCGATGCAGAGCAGGCTGGTGCCCGAGCCGGCGAGGGCGTCGCGCAGCGCCACGCGCGCGGCGCGGTCCTCGAGCGGATGGCACGTCCCGCCCGGCACGGCCGGCAGCGCGCGCACGCCAATCGACGCGAAGCCCGCGCGGGCCGCCATCGCGGCCAGCGCCGGGGGCGGCACCTCCAGCTCGCTCAGGTGCGCGAGCGAGAGCGGCGTCCTGTCGTCGTAGCTTGCCAAGTCGGCCCCGCGGGTGGTCGCGCGCCGGCAGGCGCGGGCGAGGCGCGACCCTAGTCGCTCCGCGTCGCCCCGCAAATGGCCAAGGCGCGGCCCTCGCCGGCGTTGTGGAGCGGCGGCCGCGTTGCCAGATTGTCGCCATGGACGATCCCTACAGGCTGCTCGGCCTCGCCCGCGGCGCGACCGACGAGGAGATCCGCGCCGCCTATCGGCGCCTCGCCAAGCAGCTCCATCCCGACCTCAACCCCGGCCGTCGCGGCGCGGAGGACCGCTTCAAGCAGGTCTCCGCGGCCTATGCGCTGCTGTCGGACCCCCAGAAGCGCGCGTGCTTCGATCGTGGCGAGATCGACGCCAGCGGCGCCGAGCGCGCGCCGCCGCACGGCTTCGGCTTCGGCTCCGGCCGGCGCAGGGCGGGCGAGGCGCCGCGCGCCGACGACGGCTTCGGCGCCGACGACCTCGACAGCCTGTTCGAGCGCGCCTTCGGCGGCGGGCGCGGCGGGCGCGGCAGGTCGCGCGGCGAGGACATGCGCCTCGAGGTCCAGGTCTCCTTCGAGGAGGCCGCGCGCGGCGCGGTGAAGCGCGTCGCCCTGCCGGACGAGCGGATCGTCGACCTGCGCATCCCCGAGGGCTTCGAGGACGGGCAGTCGCTGCGGCTTAAGGGGCAGGGGCATCCCGGGCGCGGCACGGCGCCGGCCGGCGACGCGCTCGTGACGGTGCGCGTCCTGCCGCATCGCTTCTTCCAGCGCACCGGCAACGACGTCTTCCTGCAGCTCCCGGTGACGTTGCAGGAGGCGGTGCTAGGCGCGCGCATCGAGGTGCCGACGCTGGCGGGGCCGGTCACGCTGAGCGTGCCGCCGGGATCGGGCCAGGGCACGAAGCTGAGGCTGAAGGGCCGCGGCATCGCTGGCGGCGACCAGTATGTCGAGCTGCGGCTCGTCCTCCCGGAGCGGCCGGAGCCGGAGCTGGCTTCCTTCCTCGAGGGCTGGACGCCGCGCCATCCCTTCAACCCCCGCAAGGGCGGCATCGAACGCTGAGCGCCCGCCATTGAGCCGGCGCATCGCCGCGGCCGCCATGCCGCGCCAGCCTTGGTCGTGGCCACATCATCGGGACATCGCGAGGACATCGGGAGCGTCGCGGGCGGCGGGCGCCCCCGTGCGCGCCCATGAACGAGGACGCGGCGTTCGCGCGCCAGCTCGCGGGCGAGGCGCCGCGGCTGCGCGCCTTCGGGACGTCGCTGTCCGGTTCCGCGAGCGCGGCCGACGACCTGGTGCAGGAGACCTTCGCCAAGGCGTGGAAGCACCGCGCGCGATTCGAGCGCGGCACCAACCTGCGCGCCTGGCTGTTCACCATCCTGCGGAACACCTTCCGCTCGCAGCGCCGCAAGCATGGGCGCGAGATCGGCGACGATGGCCGCTTCGCCGAGCGCCTCGCGGCGCCGGCCTGCCAGCACGGCAGGCTCGACCTCGCCGCGCTACGGCGCGCGCTCGACACGCTGCCGCGCGACCAGCGCCACGCGCTGCTGCTGGTCGCCGTCTCCGGTCGCTCCTACGAGGAGGCCGCCGCCATCTGCGCGACCGCCGAGGGCACGATGAAGAGCCGGGTGAACCGCGCGCGCCGCCGGCTCGGCCGGATCCTGGAGATCGCGCCGGGCGAGGGGATCGGACCGCTGCCCGCCGAACTCGCCGTCCTCGGGCGCCCGATCCGCGACCCGGCGCGCCGCTGAGCGCGCGCCGCCCCGCCCCGCCGCGATGCTAGGCTCGCGCGCCAAGGCCGCCCCGGGCGGCTCGTCGAGCGGGAGGATGGATGGAGGAAGAGGGCGCGGACGACATCCCCGTGGCGGTGCTGCTGTCGCGCGGCCTCGCGGCCCATCGCGCGGGGGCGCTCGGCGACGCCGCGCGCCTCTACGTCGCGGCGCTGTCGCGCGTGCCCCGCGATCCGCAGGCATTGTGCCTCGCCGGGCTGCTGGCGACGCAGGCCGGCGACGCCGCGCGCGGCGCCGCGTTGCTGCAGGCCGCGCGCGCCTCGACGGCGGACGCGGCGCAGGCCGAGCTCGCCCTTGGCGACGCCCTGCGCGCCCTCGGCCGGCCGGGAGAGGCACTCGCGGCCTATGACCGCGCGCTTGCCGCCGATGCGGCGCGGGCCTGGGCGCATGCCGGGCGCGGCGCCGCGCTGCGCGCGCTGGGGAAGATGCGCGAGGCGGTCGCGGCGCAGGAACGGGCCGTCGCCCTCGCGCCTGCGGATGCGGGTCTTCGCTTCGGCCTCGGAGTCGCGCTGCAAGCCGCGCAGGCGCTGGAGGCGGCGGAGGCGGCCTATGGCGCGGCGCTCGCCCTCGACGCGCGCCACGCGCCGTCGCGCGCGAATCTGGCGTTCGTGCTCGGTGCGCTCGGACGCCA
>VGDA01000436.1 GCA_016869915.1 Alphaproteobacteria bacterium | reverse complement strand
GGTATAGGTGGCGGGGTTGGAGCGCGGCGTGCGCCCGATCGGCGACTGGTCGATGTCGATGATCTTGTCGAGGTGCTCGACTCCGTCGATCCCGTCATGCGGCGCCGGCTGGTCGCGCGTGCCCATCAGGCGCCGCGCCAGCGCCTTGTAGAGCGTCTCGATCACGAGCGTCGACTTGCCACCGCCCGACACGCCGGTCACGCAGGCTAGCGTGCCGAGCGGGATGTCGATGCTGACGTCCTTGAGGTTGTTGCCGCGCGCGCCGCGCACGCGGATGCGCTGCCCGCGATGCCCCTCGCGGCGCTGGCGCGGCACGGCGATCTGGCGGAAGCCCGTGAGGTACTGTCCGGTCACGCTCTCGGGAACGCGCAGGACGTCCTCGGGCCTGCCGCTCGCGATGACGCGCCCGCCATTCGCGCCGGCGGCCGGCCCCATGTCGACGAGATGGTCCGCCTCGCGGATCGCCTCCTCGTCGTGCTCGACGACGATCACCGTGTTGCCGAGGTCGCGCAGCCGCTTGAGCGTGGCGAGCAGCCGAGCGTTGTCGCGCTGGTGCAGCCCGATCGACGGCTCGTCGAGGACGTAGAGCACGCCGGTCAGGCCCGAGCCGATCTGCGAGGCGAGGCGGATGCGCTGGCTCTCGCCTCCGGACAGCGTTCCCGAGGACCGCGCGAGCGTCAGGTACTCGAGGCCCACGTTCACGAGGAAGCCGAGCCGTTCGTTGATCTCCTTGAGGATGCGCGCGGCGATCTCGCGACGCTTGGGCGTGAGACGCGCCCCGAGCGCGGAGAACCACGCCGAGGCGCGCTCGATGGACATCTCGGCGACCTCGCCGAGATGGAGGCCGTCGACCTCCACCGCGAGCGCCTCCGGCTTCAGCCTGTGCCCGCCGCAGGCGGCGCAGGGGCGCGAGGCCTGGAACCGGCCGAGTTCCTCGCGCAACCAGGCGCTGTCGGTCTCCTTCCAGCGCCGGTCGAGGTTGGGCACCACGCCCTCGAATGGCTTCGACGTCGCGTAGCTGCGCAACCCGTCGGAGAAGGTCATCTCGACCGCCTCGCCGCCGGTGCCGAAGAGGATCGCGTCCTGCGCGGCCTTCCTGAGTTCGCCGAAGGGGGTGGCGGTGGAGATCCGCAGGTGCCTCGCGAGGCTCTCCAGCGTCTGCTCGTAGTAGGGCGAGGGCGTCACGGCCCAGGGCGCGATCGCGCCGTCCTTCAGCGACAGCGAGGGATCGGGGACGACGAGGTCGGGGTCGAAATGGAGGTTCACGCCCAGGCCGTCGCAGGACGGGCAGGCACCATGCGGCGAATTGAACGAGAAGAGGCGCGGCTCGATCTCCGGGATAGTGAAGCCGGAGACGGGGCAGGCGAACTTCGACGAGAAGACCGTGACCTCGCCGGTGTCCGCGTTCTCCGCGTGGACGATGCCGTCGGCGAGGCCCAGCGCGGTCTCCAGCGAATCCGCGAGCCGGTTGCCGAGGTCGGGGCGCACGACGACGCGGTCGACGACGACCTCGATGTCGTGCTTGCGCTTCTTGTCGAGTGCGGGGACCGCGTCGATCTCGTGCAGCCTGCCGTCCACCTTCACGCGCTGGAAGCCGCGCTTCTGCAGGTCCTGCAGTTCCTTGCGATACTCGCCCTTCCTACCGCGGATCATCGGAGCGAGGAGGTAGAGGCGCGTGCCCTCCTTCATCGCCAGGACTCGATCGACCATCTGCGTGATCGTCTGGGCTTCGATCGGCTGGCCGGTGGCCGGCGAGTAGGGGATGCCGACGCGCGCGAAGAGCAGGCGCATGTAGTCGTAGATCTCGGTCACCGTGCCGACCGTCGAGCGCGGGTTGCGCGAGGTGGTCTTCTGCTCGATCGAGATCGCGGGCGAGAGGCCGTCGATTGAATCGACGTCCGGCTTCTGCATCAGCTCGAGGAACTGCCTCGCATAGGCCGAGAGGCTCTCGACGTAGCGACGCTGCCCCTCGGCGTAGATCGTGTCGAAGGCGAGCGACGACTTGCCCGAGCCCGAGACGCCGGTGATCACGACGAGCGCGTCGCGCGGCATCGACACGTCGACGGACTTGAGATTGTGCTCGCGGGCGCCGCGCACGACGATCTGGGCGCGCGCCGGCCGCGCGGTGTCTTGCTGCCTCGAAGCCATCGTCCTCGTCTCGCTCGCGCCAGGCCCCCGGGGAGGGGCGGGCGCGGGAATATAGGCCGGTCGGCGCAAGCCTACCCACCAATGCTGCATGCCCCTCATGCGGTCGTGCTAGCCCGCCGGGTTCCCGAATCGTTCTGGCATTCCTGGCGTCGCGCGCCTATCGTCCCGTTCCTCGTTTCGAGCCGCGCGACGCCCCAGCCGGGCGCGCGGCGTCCCACGGTCGAGAAAGGACCCGCGCATGGCCGGCAGCGTCAACAAAGTCATCCTGATCGGGAACCTCGGCAAGGATCCCGAGGTCCGGTCGTTCCAGAACGGCGGCCGCGTCTGCAATCTCCGCCTCGCGACCACCGAGTCGTGGAAGGACAAGGCCACCGGGGAGCGCAAGGACCGCACGGAGTGGCACTCCGTCGCGATCTTCAACGACAACCTCGTCACGATCGCCGAGCGCTACCTGAAGAAGGGATCGAAGGTCTACATCGAGGGCCAGCTCGAGACCCGCAAGTACAACGACAAGGACGGCAACGAGCGCTACGCGACGGAAGTCGTGCTGCGCCAGTTCCGCGGCGAGCTGACCCTGCTCGACAGCCGCGGCGGCGGCGGCGGGGGCGGCGGGACGGGCGACTCCGGCGGCTACGACGACGCGGGCGGCGGCATGTCCTCGCCGTCCTCCTCCGGTGGTCGCCCGGCGGCGCGCCCGCGCAAGGGCGACATGGACGACGACATCCCGTTCTGAGCTCGCGGACACCCCTCCGCGGCGATCGCCCGGAGGTGATGAAAACGCCGGATTTTCAGCCCTTTGGAGCGGTTCCTCGTTGCCGCTCCGACGGGCTTCTTGCTAATTTCCGGGGGCGTCGAATCGCTGGGATCCAGCGTCCTTTCCAGGCACCTCCCGCAGGCAAGAAGTGACCGAAACGTCGGGCTCCCAGCCGGGCGACATCGCCCCGATCACGATCGAAGAGGAGATGAAGCGCTCCTACCTCGATTACGCCATGAGCGTGATCGTGGCGCGAGCGCTTCCCGACGTCCGCGACGGCCTCAAGCCGGTCCACCGCCGCATCCTCTACGCGATGAACGAGGCGGGCTACGACTGGACCCGGCCGTTCCGCAAGTCCGCGCGCGTGGTCGGCGACGTCATGGGCAAGTACCACCCGCATGGCGACGCGGCGATCTACGACGCGCTTGTGCGC
>VGDA01000435.1 GCA_016869915.1 Alphaproteobacteria bacterium | reverse complement strand
GCCGAGGAAGGCGGGACCGGCGGCGAGGAAGCGGCGCTGACGCTTCAGCGATTGGAGCCGGGCACCCAGAGCACGTCGCGCCGGCCATCCTCGTTGAGGTGGCGCGAGAGCACGAAGAGATGGTCGGACAGCCGGTTGGCGTAGCGGATCGCCGCCGGGTTCACGCGCTCGCTCGCGGCGAGCTCGACGATCAGCCGCTCCGCTCGCCTCGAAACGGTGCGCGCGACATGCAGGTGGGTCGCGGCGGGTGATCCTCCCGGAAGGATGAAGGAGTCGAGCGGCGCGAGCTTCTCGTTCATCGCGTCGATCTCGCGCTCGAGCCGCTCGACCTGGCGGTCGCTGACGCGCAGCGGCGAGTATTTCGGGTTCTCCTCCTCGGGCGTGCAGAGGTCGGCGCCGAGGTCGAAGAGGTCGTTCTGGATGCGGCCGAGCATCGCGTCGGCCTCTCCCGTCGTGTGCAGCCGGGCCACGCCGACCGCGGCGTTCGCCTCGTCGACGGTGCCGAAGGCCGCGACGCGGATCGAGGACTTGGGGACGCGCGCGCCGTCGCCGAGCGAGGTCTCGCCGGCGTCGCCGCCGCGGGTGTAGATGCGGGTCAGGCGGACCATCAGCCGAGCCTCGGGAGCAGGAAGTAGAGCGCGATGAGCAGCAGCGCCGCGGCCTGCGAGGCGACGCGCGCGCGCATCAGCCTGTTGCCCCAGCGGGCATTCGCCGCGCCGCCCTTCGCCATCACGGCGAGGCCGGCGAAGAGGGAGGCGACCACCGCGAGCGCGGAGACCGCGATGAGGTAGGGAAGGATGGACTGGATCATGGTGGCAACGCCATCTAGCGCGTCGCGCGGCTCAGGCCAGAGTGAAGGTGAAATCGCGGCGCTCCTCGGCGAGGCGCCGCAGCAGGCCGCATAGCGCATCGAAATCGGCGCCCAGCTTCACGCTCGCCCGCGCATGGTCCGTCCAGACGATCGCGAAGGGCCCGCGCACGTCGCCGCGCAGCACGTCCCAGAGCGCGTCGAGGTTGCGCGGCGCGACCTCCCCGAGGCCGAGTTCGCGCCCGATCCGGGCCAGGGCGGCGGCCTTGTCCGGCAGTCCGGCGTCGAGCATTACGGTCTTCATCTCGGCACCTCGCGGAAGCTCTGGTAGTGGTCGGTCGTGACGAAGACGAGGCCGTCGGAGGAGAACACCAGCCGGCGCGCGCCGCGGCGGCCGCAGGCGAAGTCGAGGTCGGCCTCGCGCCAGGTCCGGCCCTGCCGGTCTGGAAGCATGCGCTCGAAGTTGCCGAAGCGGTCGCCGCCGATGGCCCGGCCGCGGGCGACGCGGCAGAGGTCATCGCCCGGCCGCCAGCCGAGGCGCTCGGCCTCGCGCTTGTCGACGTAGCGCGCGGGGAGCCTGCCGTCGCGGCGCAGCGACATTACCGTCTCGGCGAAGCCCTCGACGTCGCGCAGGCCGATCCCGGCCGCGAAGGCGGCGAGGCGCTGCTCCTCGGGCGAGCGCGCGGCGGCGGGGCCGCCGAGGCATGCGGCCACGACGACGAGGAGCAGGAGCAGCCTGCGGAGGATCATGCGGCCGCCGGCCTCAGTTGCGCGACGCGAGCAGGCCGCGCGCGACGACCTGCGCCTGGATCTCGGCGGCGCCCTCGAAGATGCTGAGGATCCGCGCGTCGACCAGCAGCCGCGAGGCCTCGTATTCCTCGGCGTAGCCGTTGCCGCCATGGACCTGCACGGCGTTGTCGGCCGCCGACCACGCGGCGCGCGCGGCCCAGAGCTTCGCCATGCCCGCCTCGATGTCGCAGCGGCGGTCCTCGTCCTTGGCGCGCGCCGCGGCGAGGGTCAGCTGGCGCGCGATCGTCGCGTCGATCGCGATCGCGGCCAGCTTGTGCGCGACGCGCGGGAAGGCGGCGATCGGCCGGCCGAACTGCATGCGCCCGCGCGCGTAGGACAGCGCGACCGCCAGCGCGGCGCGCGCGACGCCCACGGCGCGCGCGGCGGTCTGGATGCGCGCGGATTCGAAGGTCGCCATCAGCTGGCGGAAGCCCTGGCCCTCGACTCCGCCGAGCAGCGCGTCGGCGGGCACCTCGAAGCCGTCGAAGGCGAGTTCGTATTCCCTGAGCCCGCGATAGCCGAGCACGCGGATCTCGGTGCCCGTCAGGCCGGGCACGGGGAAGGGATCGGCCTCGGTGCCGCGCGGCTTCTCCGCCAGCAGCATCGACAACCCGTCATGGCGGTCCTCGGGCCGGCCCGTGCGCACGAGCAGCGTCATGAGGTCGGCGCGCGCCGCGTGGGTGATCCAGGACTTGGCGCCGTGCACGCGCCAGCGATCGCCGTCGCGCGTGGCGCGCGTGCGCAGGCCTGCGAGGTCGCTGCCGGTGTCGGGCTCGGTGAACACGGCCGTCGGCAGGATCGAGCCGTCCGCGATGCGCGGCAGGAAGCGCGCCTGCTGCGCGGGCGTGCCGCCGAGGCGCACGAGCTCGGCCGCGATCTCGGAGCGCGTGGCGAGCGAGCCGACGATCAGCGAGGCGGCGGAGAGCTCCTCGGTGCTGGCGCACATCGCGGCCTTGCCGAGGCCGAGACCGCCGAATTCCTCCGGCACGGTGAGGCCGAAGACGCCCAGCGCGGCGACGCCGTCGACGACGTCCATCGGGACCAGCGCGTCGGCGCGGTGCCAGGCCTGGGCGCGCGGCGCGACGCGCTCGCGCGCGAAGCGGCGCAGGGTGGCGGCCATGGCGTCGATCGCCTCGTCGCCGTAGCTCGGCTCGAGGATGGACTCGTCCAGCAGCTCCGCCAGGCGCTCGCGCGCGGCAGGCGTTGCCGCCGCGACCAGCGCCGCCACGGACGGGTCCGCGAGCAGCGCCGCCGCCTCCGCGCCGAGCCCGAGGTCGCCGGGGCGCGCGGTCTCCCCCTGGCTCATCGCGATGCCCGTGCCCAGCTGCAGCAGGAGCTCGGCCGCGCCGAGCGCGGCGACCAGCTCGTCCCGCTCGCCCAGGCGGCCGGACGCGGCGAGGGCGCCGCGCCAGCCGAGCAGCGCGCGCAGCCCGGCCACGGTGGCCGCAGCCCAGGCATAGCCATGCGCCGCGAACTGGTGCGCGTCGAGCGCCCGCGCGTCGATCCGGCCGCCCGGCGCGACGCGCGCGACGATGGCGGCGCGCGCGGCGGCCAGGTAGCACTCGGCGGCCTCGAGCAGGCGCGTTTCGGCGGGGCTGGACATGGAGGCGCGCAATCTGGTCCAGCCCATCGCCGGGGTCAATCCGCGGCGCGCGCGCCGTTCCACGCTTGTGCACGCCCCGCGGAGGCGGCAGCTTCCCGCGCTATGTCCTTCCTCGATCGCATCGCCGAGTGCAACCGC
>VGDA01000434.1 GCA_016869915.1 Alphaproteobacteria bacterium | reverse complement strand
TTGGCAAGCTGATGCCCTTCGACGCCGATCTGTCGGAAAGCCGGACAGCGGCCGTCGACACGCTGTTCGACCAGCTGATCTCCTTCCAGCTCGACGCGCTCAAGGCGGCGACGAAGACGCTGCACGAGGTCGACGCCGCCCTCGCCCGCCGGGACAATCCGGCGGCGCGCAGGCTCGCGGCCGAGGCCCGCGACCTGATCGCGGCGACGCCGATCACCGCCGCCCAGGCCGCATCGCCCGAGATCCGCGGAGCCTTCGCCGGCGGCAGCCAGAAGGGCGCGCGCCAGGCGGAACTGGAACAGCAATGGGCCGCGTTCGGCCGCGAGCGCTACGCCCAGGCCCGTCAGAAGGCCGAAGAAGCGCTCAAGCTCGCGCGGTGAGATCCGCCTCCGCCGGTCAGGTCGCCACCGCGCTGGTGATCGCGGCATTCCTGGCCGTCTTCCTCGTCCTGCCCGTCGGGACGGTGATGTACGTCGCCTTCACCGAGAAGGGGACGGGTGCGTTCACGCTCGTCAACTTCGCCGACTTCTTCCGCACCGAACTCTTCGTCCGCTCGTTCTGGAACTCGGCCTACGTGTCGGCGATGTCGGTGGTGTGGGCGTCGGCGCTGGCGCTGCCGCTGGCGGTGGTGACCACGCGCTTCGACTTCCGCGGCGCGGCGCTGGTCCAGACCCTGGGCTTCCTGCCGCTGATCATGCCGCCCTTCGTCGGCGCGGTGGCGATGCAGCTGCTGTTCGGCCGCAACGGCAGCGTCAACCTGCTGCTCGACGAGCATCTCGGCTTCAAGGTCCCGTTCATGGAGGGGCTGAACGGCGTCATCTTCGTCCAGTCCCTCCACTATTTCCCCTTCATCCTGATCAACCTGTCGGCGGCGCTGCGCAACATCGACCGCGCGATGGAGGAGGCGGCGCAGAATCTCGGCAGCTCGGGCTTCCGCCTGTTCCGCCGCATCGTCTTCCCGCTCGCCATGCCCGGATATCTGGCCGGAGCCTCGCTCGTCTTCGTCAAGGTCTTCGACGACCTCGCGACCCCGCTGCTGCTCAACGTCAAGGACATGCTGGCCCCGCAGGCCTACCTGCGCGTGACCTCGATCGGCATCGCCGACCCGATGGGCTACGTGATCTCGGTCGTGCTGGTCGTCGCGTCGGTCGCCGCGATGTGGCTCTCCGCGGTCGCGATGCGCGGGCGGGACTACGCGACGACCCAGCGCGGCGGCGGCGGGCTCGCGCGCCGCAGGCTGTCGACGGCCGAGAACCTCGTCGCCTGGGGTGCCGTGGCGCTGATCCTGCTGCTCGTGCTGTCGCCGCATATCGGCCTGCTGCTGCTGTCCTTCGCGACCATCTGGTCCTTCGCGCCCCTGCCCGACGCCTACACCACGGCGCATTACGCACGGGTCTTCGGCGAAAGCTCGGTCTACATCCGCAACACGCTGATCTATGCCAGCCTCGCCGGCGCGATCGACGTCGTGATCGGCACCGCGATCGCCTATCTGGTACTGCGCACGAAGCTGATCGGCAGGCAATGGCTGGACTGGACCGCGATGGCGGCGCTGGCCATTCCCGGCCTGGTGCTGGGCATCGGCTATCTGCGCTGCTTCTACGGGGTCCAGCTGCCGGGCGGGCAACCCCTGGCGACACTGTGGATCATGATCGTGCTCGCGCTCGCCATACGCCGCCTGCCCTACGCGCTGCGCGCCTGCCACGCGGCGATGCAGCAGATCTCGGCCTCGCTCGAGGAGGCGGCGGAGAACCTCGGCGCCGACAAGGCGCGCACGCTGCGCCGCATCGTGGTGCCGCTGATGACCGGTGGCATCCTCGCCGGCTTCGTCACGAGCTTCTCGACCGCTGCGGTCGAGCTCTCGGCGACGCTGATGCTCGTGCAGAGCAATTCCGACGCGCCGCTCGCCTACGGCCTCTACGTCTTCATGCAATCGGCCGCGGGGCGCGGGCCGGGCGCCGCGCTCGGCGTCATCGCGGTGCTTCTGGTCGCGGCGTGCACGCTCGCCGCGCATCTCGTCGCCGAGCGCGACCACAGGAGAAAGGGAGGAAGCGCATGACAGCAGCGGGCATCTCCATCCGCGGCGTCGACCTGTCCTACGGGCGGAACCGCATCCTCCGGGACGTCAGCATCGAGGTCGCGCCGGGCGAGTTCTTCGCCTTCCTCGGCCCCTCGGGCTGCGGCAAGACCACGCTGCTGCGCCTCATCGCGGGCTTCGCCCAGGCCGATCGCGGCACGGTCGAGGTCGGCGGGCGGGACATCGGCGGCCTGCCGCCGTGGAAGCGCGACGTCGGCATGGTCTTCCAGTCCTATGCCCTCTGGCCGCACATGAGCGTGCGCCGCAACGTGGCCTTCGGCCTCGAGGAGCGCCGCCTGCCGCGCGCGGAGGTCGAGCGCCGCGTCGACGCCGCGCTCGAGCGCGTCGGGCTCGCGGCGCTCGGCGACCGCAAGCCGTCGCAGCTCTCCGGCGGCCAGCAGCAGCGCGTCGCCGTGGCGCGCACCATCGCGATCGAGCCCAAGGTCCTGCTGCTCGACGAACCGCTCTCCAACCTCGACGCGAAGCTGCGCGTGCAGGTGCGCCGCGAGCTGCGCGACCTGCAGCAGCGCCTCGGCATCACCACGATCTTCGTCACCCACGACCAGGAGGAGGCGAACACGATCTGCGACCGCATCGCCGTGATGAACGAGGGCGTGGTTCAGCAGGTCGGCACGCCCATCGAGCTCTACGTGCGACCCGCCAACCTGTTCGTCGCCGGCTTCCTCGGCAGCGCGAACATGCTCGAGGGCGGCGTCGTCGAGGGCGGGCGCGCGTTCGAGACGCGCGGCGGCGCGCGCATGGACGTGCCGGCGGGGACCGAGGTCCCGGCCTCCGCGCGGCTCGTCTTCCGCCCGCAGGACGCGGCGCTGGGCCCGGCGCGCGACGACGCGCGCGGCCTGTCCGGCGTCGTCGTGCATCGCGAGTTCCTGGGCGCGACGGTGCGCTACGGCGTCGCCATGGGCGCCGACGAGATCGCGGTCGACGCGCCCTTCCGCAGCGGCGACACCCTGCTCGACGTCGGCGCTCGCGCGAGCGTCACGCTCGCGCCCGGCGCGGCGCTTTTCCTCGGGCCCTAAGCCCGCTCAGCGAGCGAGGTAGCGTCGCTCGAGGTGCCGGCGGAAGGCGTCGACCCCAAGCCCACGCCCGGTGGCGGCCTCCACGATCGCGGCCGTCGAATCGGTCGAGGCCTTCGCGTGGACGTGCTGGCGGACCCAGTACATCAGCGGCGCGAAGTCGCCGCGCGACAGGGCGTCGGGGATCGCGGGAACGGCCGCCACCGCGGCCTCGAAGAACTGCGCCGCGGCGAGCGCGCCCAGC
>VGDA01000433.1 GCA_016869915.1 Alphaproteobacteria bacterium | reverse complement strand
CGAGCGCGGCGAAGGTCGAGCGCAGGCGGTCGGTCTCGAACGGCCCGGGCAGGAGGTTGTTGACCGTCACGTTGGCGTGGACGAGCTGGCGCGCGAGGCCCGCGACGAAGCCTGTCAGGCCGGCGCGCGCGCCATTGGACAGCCCGAGATGGGGGATCGGCGCCTTGACCGAGGTCGAGGTGATGTTGACGACGCGCCCGAAGCGGCGCGCGGCCATGCCATCGACCACCGCGCGCATCAGCATGATCGGCGTCACCATGTTGGCGTTCACCGCGTCGTGCCAGTGCTTCTCGTCCCATTCGCGGAAATCGCCCGCGGGCGGGCCGCCGGCATTGTTCACGAGGATGTCCGGCTCCGGCATGGCGGCCAGCGTCGCCTTCCGGCCCTCGGCCGTCGTGATGTCGCAGGCGAGCGTGCGCACCGTCGCGCCGGTGGCGGCGCGGATCTCCGCGGCCGTCGCCTCGAGCGCCTCCGCGCCGCGCGCGAGGATGAGGAGCTCGACGCCCTCGCGCGCGAGCGACATGGCGCAGCCCTTGCCGAGGCCCTTGCTCGCCGCGCAGACGATCGCGCGCCTGCCCCTGATGCCGAGATCCATGATCCTGTTCCTTCCCTGGTGTCAGTCGAAGAGGCCCTTCTCGCGCAGCACCTGCCGCACGAAGGGCAAGGTCACGCCGCGGCCGGCCGCCAGCGCCGCGCGGTCGAGCGCCTCCACGACGGCGCCGAGCGTCGAGAGCCTGCGCTCCACGCGCGCGGCGATGAAATGCACGATCTCGCGGTCCGGCGGGATCTGGCGGTCCGCGAAGAGCTTCGCGAGGACGGCGGCCAGCATCTCGTCGTCGGGCGGCTTGAGCTCGGCCGCCGGCAGCGCCTGCACGCGCGAGCGCAGGTCCGCGAGCGCCACGCCCCAGCGCGAGGCGGGCTCGCGCGCGGTCAGCAGCAGCGTGCCGCCGGCCTGGACGACCAGGTTGTAGGCATGGAACAGCGCGGCCTCGGCGGCGGCGCCCGCCGCGAGCGCGCGGTCGGCGTCCTCGAGGAGCAGCGCAGGCCGCGACAGGCCCGCAAGGCGGTCGAGCGGGGCGTCCAGCGCGATGCGCCCGCCACCGGCGCGCCTCGCCCAGATGCTGGCGAGGTGGGACTTCCCGCTGCCCTCCGGACCATGGACCACGAGGCCGCTGCCCGGCCAGTCCGGCCAGGCGTCGATCCAGACGAGGGCCTCGCGGTTGGGCGGGCCGACCGCGAGGTCCTCGCGTTCGTGGGATCCCGCGCGGGGCGCGAGCGCGAGCGGCAGCTGGCGCGTCATTGCTGGCCGTCGGCGCGCGCCAGCCGGCGTCCCCATTCCCAGAGATAGGCGAAGCCCGAGGCGAGCGTCGTCGCCGCGGCGACGTGCACGAGCACCCAGTCGATCGATGGATGGCCGATCGCGACGCCGAGCCGCGCGAGCACCGCCGCGACGAGCGCGATCTGCACGGCCGTGTTCAGCTTGCTGATCGCGAGCGGGCGCGAATGGAAGTCGCCGAGCATCAGGTAGGCGACCATCGCGCCGCCGATGATCAGGACGTCGCGGAAGACCACGAGCACGACGAGCCAGCCCGGGATGTGGCCGAGCCAGCCGAGCATCAGGTAGGTGGACACGACCAGCGCCTTGTCCGCCAGCGGGTCGAGGAAGGCGCCGAACTGCGTGCGCGCGTCGAAGGTCTTGGCGAACCAGCCATCCACCGCGTCGGTGACGCCGGCGGCCACGAAAATCCAGAAACAGGCCGTGAAGTTGCCGTCCAGCATCAGCATGATGGCGACGGGAACCGAGAGCAGCCTGGCGAAGGAAAGTATGTTCGGGACGTAGATCACGGCGCTTCCAGACTAGCATTTCCGGGGCTGGACCCCGCCATGCATTGCCTGCAGGCCCGGGCATTGCCAAGGGCTTCTTTTTGGATAAGGTGCGCGCCGGTCGCGGTGGCGAGTCCGGCCCGCGCGCAACCCAAGGGGCGTCCATGGGCAGCAACTCCTCCGCGGGCGGCGGGCCTGGTGGCGACAAGCCGCATATCCTCTACCGCGACGCGGGCGTCGACATCGACGCCGGCGAGGCCCTGGTCGACGCGATCAAGCCCCTGACCCGCGCGACTCGCCGGCGCGGCGCCGATGCCGAGCTGGGCGGCTTCGGGGCGCTCTTCGACCTCAGGGCGGCCGGCTTCAGGGACCCCCTGATCGTCGCCACGACGGACGGCGTCGGGACCAAGCTCAAGATCGCGATCGAGACCGGCCTGCATGACGACGTGGGCGTCGACCTCGTCGCCATGTGCGTCAACGACCTCGTGGTACAGGGCGCCGAGCCGCTGTTCTTCCTCGACTACTACGCGACCGGCAAGCTCTCCGTGGCCCAGGGCCGCGCGGTCATCGCCGGCATCGCGCGCGGCTGCAGCGAGGCAGGCTGCGCGCTGATCGGCGGCGAGACCGCCGAGATGCCGGGCATGTACGCCGAGGGCGACTACGACCTCGCCGGCTTCTCGGTCGGCGCCGTCGAGCGCGGCGCGGTCGTCGACGGGCGCGGCGTCGCCGCGGGGGACGTGGTGCTGGGCCTCTCCTCCTCCGGCGTCCACTCCAACGGGTTCTCGCTCGTGCGCCGCATCGCCGCGCATTCCGGCCTGGGCTGGGACGCGCCTGCGCCGTTCGCGCCGGGGCGCAGCCTCGCCGCCGCGCTCATGGTGCCGACGCGCATCTACGTGCGCTCCGCCCTCGCCCTGTGCCGCGCGGGCGCGGTCCGCGCGATGGCCCACATCACCGGCGGCGGGCTGGTCGAGAACGTGCCGCGCGTCATCCCCGGCGACGCCACGGTCGAGATCGACGCCGCGTCCTGGACGCTGCCGCCGGTCTTCGCGTGGCTGATGCGCACCGGCAACGTGCCGGCGGCGGAGATGAGCCGGGTCTTCAACTGCGGCATCGGCATGGTCGCGATCGTGCCCCGCGCGCAGGCCGCCGAGGCCCGCCGGATCCTCGAGGCGGAAGGCGAGGTCGTGCACGAGATCGGCCATGTGCGACAACGCGCGCCGGGCGAGGACGGCTGCATCGTGCGGGGCGCCGACAGGGCCTGGCCGGGCGCATGACGCGCCGCCGCACGGCGATCCTGATCTCCGGGCGAGGCTCCAACATGGAGTCGCTGCTGCGTGCCGCCGCCGATCCCGCGTTTCCGGCGGAGATCGTCGGCGTCGTCTCGAACCGGCCCGACGCCGCCGGCATCGGGCGCGCGCGCGCCCTCGGCGTCCGCGCCGAGGCCATCGACCACCGCGCCTTCGCCGGGCGCGCCGGCTTCGAGGCGGCGCTCGACGCGCGGCTGCGCGCGCTCGGCGCGGATCTCGTCTGCCTCGCGGGCTTCATGCG
>VGDA01000432.1 GCA_016869915.1 Alphaproteobacteria bacterium | reverse complement strand
GCGCCTCGCGCCCGAGCATCTCCTCAAGGTCCTGCTCGACGACCGCGAGGGGCTTGCAGCCAACCTGCTGCGCGCAGCCGGCGCCGACCCGCAAAAGGCGCACGCCGCGGTCGAGGCCGAGCTCGCGAAGCAGCCGCGCGTCGAGGGATCCGGCGCTGGCCAGGTCTATCTCTCGCCCGAGCTCGGGCGCGTGCTAGAGCAGGCCGAGAAGGCCGCGCAACAGGCCGGCGACAGCTTCGTCCCGGCCGAGCGGCTCCTGCTCGCCCTCGCCATCGTGCCGGGCACGGGCGCGCACAAGGCGCTGTCCGACGCGCGCGCGGGCGCCCAGGCGCTCAACGCCGCGATCGAGGGCGTGCGCAAGGGCCGCAAGGCCGACAGCGCCTCGGCCGAGCAGTCCTACGACGCGCTGAAGAAGTATGCGCGCGACCTGACGGAGGCCGCGCGCGCGGGCAAGCTCGACCCGGTGATCGGCCGCGACGAGGAGATCCGCAGGACGATCCAGGTCCTCTCCCGCCGCACCAAGAACAATCCCGTCTTGATCGGGGAGCCCGGCGTCGGCAAGACCGCGATCGTCGAGGGGCTCGCGCTGCGCATCGTGAACGGCGACGTGCCGGAATCCCTCAAGGACAAGAAGCTGCTGTCGCTCGACCTCGGCGCGATGGTCGCGGGCGCGAAGTTCCGCGGCGAGTTCGAGGAACGCCTGAAGGCCGTGCTGCAGGAGATCCAGGCCGCGGCCGGCGAGATCGTCGTGTTCATCGACGAGCTGCACACGCTCGTCGGCGCCGGCAAGGCGGACGGCGCGATGGATGCCTCGAACATGCTCAAGCCGGCCCTGGCGCGCGGCGAGCTGCACTGCGTCGGGGCCACCACGCTCGACGAGTTCCGCAAGCACATCGAGAAGGACGCCGCGCTGGCGCGGCGCTTCCAGCCAGTGTTCGTCTCCGAGCCGAGCGTCGAGGACACGATCTCGATCCTGCGCGGGCTCAAGGAGAAGTACGAGCTGCACCACGGCGTGCGCATCACCGATGGCGCGATCGTCGCCGCGGCGACGCTGTCGAACCGCTACGTGACCGAGCGCTTCCTGCCCGACAAGGCGATCGACCTGGTCGACGAGGCGGCCAGCCGGCTGCGCATGGCCGTGGACTCGAAGCCCGAGAAGATCGACGAGCTCGACCGGCGCATCGTGCAGCTGAAGATCGAGCGCGAGGCGCTGAAGCGCGAGACCGATCCCGGCTCGCGCGACCGCCTCGTCAGGCTCGAGGACGAGCTCGCCGGGCTCGAGCGCGAGTCGGCCGACCTGACCGCGGTCTGGAAGTCCGAGAAGAGCCAGCTCGCCGGCTCGCAGAAGCTCAAGGAGCGGCTGGAGCAGGCGCGCATCGAGCTCGAATCCGCGCAGCGCCGCGGCGACCTCGCGAAGGCGGGCGAGCTCAAGTACGGCGTCATCCCGACGCTGGAGAAGGAACTGGCGGCGTCGCAGGGCGGCGGTGCCGGCGAGCGGATGCTCAACGAGGAAGTCACCGACCAGGACATCGCCGGCGTGGTCTCTCGCTGGACGGGCATTCCCGTCGACAAGATGCTCGAGGGCGAGCGCGAGAAGCTCCTTCAGATGGAGGCGACGATCGGGGGGCGCGTGGTCGGCCAGGACGAGGCCGTGGCCGCGGTCGCCGAGGCGGTGCGCCGCGCGCGCGCCGGGCTGCAGGACCCGAACCGCCCGATCGGCTCGTTCCTGTTCCTCGGGCCGACGGGTGTCGGCAAGACCGAGCTCACCAAGGCGCTCGCCGCGTTCCTCTTCGACGACGACCAGGCGCTGCTGCGAATCGACATGTCCGAGTACATGGAGAAGCATGCGGTCTCGCGCCTGATAGGCGCCCCGCCGGGCTATGTCGGCTACGACGAGGGCGGCTCGCTCACCGAGGCGGTGCGGCGCCGGCCCTACCAGGTCGTGCTCTTCGACGAGGTGGAGAAGGCGCACCCCGACGTCTTCAACGTGCTGCTGCAGGTGCTCGACGACGGGCGCCTGACCGACGGGCAGGGGCGCACGGTCGACTTCCGCAACACGCTGATCGTGCTGACCTCCAACCTCGGCTCCGAACTCCTCGCCAGCCAGGCCGAGGGCGAGGACGTCGAGGCGGCGCGCCCCGGCGTGATGGAGGTCGTGCGTCGCGCCTTCCGGCCGGAGTTCCTCAACCGGCTCGACGAGATCCTGCTCTTCCGCCGGCTCAGCCGCCGGCACATGACGGGGATCGTCGAGATCCAGCTGCGCCGACTGTCGAAGCTGCTCGAGGACCGCAAGATCGTCCTCGACCTCGACGAGGCCGCGAAGGCGTGGCTGGCCGAGACCGGGTACGACCCGGTCTACGGCGCGCGGCCGCTCAAGCGCGTGATCCAGCGCGAGCTGCAGAACACGCTGGCAAGCGCGATCCTGCGCGGCGACGTGAAGGACGGCGACGTCGTCGAGGTGCGGGTCGGTGCCAAGGGCCTCGACATCGCGCCGCGATCGCAGGCCCCGGCGGCGCGGCGCAAGGCGGGCTGAGACCCGGTCGCAGGCGGGCGAGGGGCCGGCCCGGCCGCCGGCCCCTTGTCCCTCACATGGACAGCTGGCTCACGAACTTGGTGTTCAGGTAGGCCTCGAGCGCCTCGGTGCCGCCCTCCGACCCGAAGCCCGAATCCTTGATCCCGCCGAACGGGACCTCGGGCAGTCCGAGGCCGTGGTGGTTGATCGACACCATGCCGCTCTCGATCGCGTTGCCCACCGCGGTGGCGAGCTTCGTGTTGCGCGTATAGGCATAGGCGGCGAGGCCGTATTCGAGGCGGTTCGCCTCCGCGATCGCGGCGTCGAAGTCCTTGAACGGGCTCACGACCGCGATCGGCCCGAAGGGCTCCTCGTTCATCACCCGCGCCGAAAGCGGCACGCCGGTCAGCACGGTCGGCTCGAAGAAATAGCCCTTGTTGCCGATGCGCTTGCCGCCGGTCTCGACCCTCGCGCCGGACTTCGCGGCATCGGCCATGAAGCCTTCCATCGCGTCGATGCGGCGCGCGTGGCAGAGCGGCCCCATCGTCGTGGCGGCGTCCATGCCGTCTCCGATCTTCTGCGCCTTCGACATGGCGACGAACTTCTCGAGGAACTTCTCGTAGATCGGCTGCTGCACGAGGAAGCGCGTCGGCGCGACGCAGACCTGGCCGGCGTTGCGGTACTTGTTAGCCGACAGCACGCTCACGGCCTGGTCGAGGTCCGCGTCGTCGAAGATAATCGCCGGCGCGTGGCCGCCGAGCTCCATCGTCACGCGCTTCATGTGGCGGCCGGCCATCGCCGTCAGCATCTTCCCGACCGCGGTCGAGCCGGTGAAGGAGACCTTGCGGATCGTCGGGTGGTTGA
>VGDA01000431.1 GCA_016869915.1 Alphaproteobacteria bacterium | reverse complement strand
AGGCCGGGTGGCTTCATGGCGCGGCGCTCCCGGCGCGAGGCCTCACCCGCATTGCGCGCGATGGCGCAGCAGGTGGTCGGCTAGCACGCAGGCCACCATCGCCTCGCCCACGGGCACGGCGCGGATGCCGACGCAGGGGTCGTGGCGGCCGATCGTGCGGATATCGGTGTCGCGGCCATCGACGTCGATGGTGCGCCGCGGCGACAGGATCGAGGAGGTCGGCTTCACCGCGAAGCGCAGCACGATGTCCTGCCCGGTGGAGATGCCGCCCAGGATGCCGCCGGCCCTGTTGGACAGGAACTCCGGTCCATCCGGTCCCGCGCGCATCTCGTCCGCGTTCTCCTCGCCGGAGAGCGCGGCCGCGGCGAAGCCGGCGCCGATCTCGACGCCCTTCACCGCGTTGATGCCCATCATCGCGGCGGCGAGGTCCGCGTCGAGCTTGCCGTAGATCGGCGCGCCGAGGCCCGCGGGCATGCCGCTCGCCACGACCTCGATCACCGCGCCGACCGACGAGCCGGCCTTGCGCACCGCGTCGAGCTCGCCTTCCCATGCCTGGGCGGCCTGCCTGTCGGGGCAGAAGAACGGGTTCTCCGCGACCGCCGACCAGTCCCAGCGCGCGCGGTCGACGGCGTGCCCGCCGAGTTGCACCAGCGCGCCGCGGATCGCCACGGCCTCGCCCAGCACCTTGCGCGCGATCGCGCCGGCCGCGACGCGCATCGCGGTCTCGCGCGCGGAGGACCTGCCGCCGCCGCGATGGTCGCGGATCCCGTATTTCGTCCGGTAGGCGAAGTCGGCGTGTCCCGGCCTGAACTTCGAGGCGATCTCGCCGTAGTCCTTGGAGCGCGCGTCCTCGTTCTCGACCAGCAGCGAGACGGGCGTGCCGGTCGTCAGGCCCTCGAACACGCCGGAGAGAATGCGCACGCGGTCCGGCTCGCGTCGCTGCGTGGTGAAGCGCGACTGGCCGGGACGGCGACGATCGAGGTCGCGCTGGATGTCATCCTCGGCGAGGGCGATGCGCGGCGGCACGCCGTCGACGACGCAGCCTATCGCCGGGCCATGGCTCTCGCCCCAGGTCGTGACCCGGAAGAGGTGGCCGAAGCTGTTGTGGGACATGGACCGGGCCGCCCCGCGATCACTTCTGGGGCTTGAAGCCGGCCAGCATCTCCGAGACCTCGGGCGCCGCGTCCACCGCCATCATGCCGACGACATGGTAGCCGCAGTCGACGTGGTGCGTCTCGCCCGTCACGCCCTTGCCGAGGTCGGAGAGCAGGTAGAGGCCGGCGCCGCCGACCTCCTCGATGCTGACGTTGCGGCGGAGCGGCGCGTTGAGCTCGTTCCACTTGAGGATGTAGCGGAAGTCGCCGATGCCGGAGGCCGCGAGCGTCTTGATCGGCCCGGCGGAGATCGCGTTGACGCGGATGCCGCGCGGGCCGAGGTCGGCCGCGAGGTAGCGCACCGACGCCTCCAGCGCGGCCTTGGCGACGCCCATGACGTTGTAGTGCGGCATGACGCGCTCGGCGCCGTAGTAGCTGAGGGTGAGCAGGCTGCCGCCCGCCGACATCAGCGGCGCCGCGCGGCGGCAGAGGTCGGTGAAGGAGAAGCAGGAGATGTCCATCGTGCGCTGGAAGTTCGCGCGCGTGGTGTCGACATAGAGGCCCTTGAGCTCCTCCTTGTCGGAATACGCGATGGCATGGACGACGAAGTCGATGGAGCCCCAGTCGCGCCCCAGCGTCTCGAAGACCGCGTCGAGCGAGGCGGGGTCGGTGACGTCGGCCGGGAGCACATGCCTGACGCCCAGCGACGCCGCCAGCGGGCGCACGCGCTTCTCCAGCGCCTCGCCCTGGAAGGTGAAGGCGAGCTCGGCGCCCTGCGCCGCGCAGGCCTGCGCGATGCCCCAGGCGATGGACCGGTCGTTGGCGACGCCCATCACCAGGCCGCGCTTGCCTGCCATCAGAGAACTGGCGCTGGTCATAAGTCCATGCTCCTGAAAGGAAAATCGTTCTCGCGCTCGACGGGACCCGCATCCTACACGCAAACCCGTCATGGTCAACGCCGACAGGCCCGCGCGACAGGTCCGCGACGCGATGACGCCCCGCGGCGCGCGCGCCCTATGTTACGCCCGCGCCTCGGCGCGCGACCCCGCGCGCGCCGGGGCGGCACCAGACGGAGCGACAGGCGATGAGCGAGACCACCACGGACAACTCCCCCGCGATCGATCCCGCGCAGGATCCCTTCGCGCGGTTCCACGCGTGGATGGAGGAGGCGCAGGCGAGCGAGCCGAACGACCCCAACGCGATGGCGCTGGCCACCGCCGACACGCAGGGCCGCCCGAGCCTGCGCATGGTGCTGCTCAAGGGCGTCGATGGCGGCGGCTTCGTCTTCTATACCAACCTCGAGAGCCGCAAGGGAGGCGAACTCGCGGCGAACCCGCGCGCGGCGCTGCTCTTCCACTGGAAGTCGCTGCGCCGCCAGGTGCGCGTCGAGGGCCCCGTCGCGCCGGTCACCGACGCCGAGGCCGACGCCTATTTCGCGTCGCGGGCGCGCGCCAGCCGGATCGGCGCCTGGGCCTCGCGCCAGTCGCGGCCCATGCAGGGCCGCTTCGAGCTCGAGAAGCGCGTCGCCGAGTACACCGCGCGCCACGCGATCGGCGAGGTGCCGCGCCCGCCCTTCTGGTCGGGCTTCCGCCTCGCGCCGGAGCGCATGGAGTTCTGGCAGGATCGCGCCTTCAGGCTGCACGACCGCGTCGTGCACCTGCGCGAGGGCGCGGGCTGGCGCACGGAGCGCCTCTTCCCGTGATCGCGCGCCCCGACCGCGCGGAGGCCGGCGCGATGATGCGCCGCGCCGCGACCGCCTCGGTCGCGGTGGCCGCGACGCTGATCGCCGCGAAGGTCGCGGCCTGGCTCGCGACCGATTCGGTCGCCGTGCTCTCGAGCCTCCTCGACTCCCTGCTCGACGCGGCGGCCTCGATCGTCAACCTCTTCGCGGTGCGCCACGCACTGACGCCCGCCGACGAGGAGCACCGCTTCGGCCACGGCAAGGCAGAGCCGCTCGCCGGCCTGGCGCAATCGGCCTTCGTCTGCGGCTCGGCGGTCATCCTGCTGATGGAGGCGATCCACCGGCTCGGCACGCCGCAGCCGGTGCAGCGCCCGGAGATCGGCATCGCCGTGTCGCTCCTGGCGATCGTCCTCTCGGCCGGGCTCGTCTGGTACCAGCGCCGCGTCGTCGCGCGCACCGGCTCGATCGCGATCGCGGCGGACTCGCTGCATTACGGCGCGGACGCGCTGCTCAACGGCGCGGTCATCGCCTCGATCCTCGTCGGCGCCTTCCTCGGCGCGCCGCTCGTCGACCCGCTCTTCGGGGCGCTGATCTCGCTCTGGATCCTGCGCGGCG
>VGDA01000430.1 GCA_016869915.1 Alphaproteobacteria bacterium | reverse complement strand
GCAGAAGCCGGCCCATCAGCTCGCGCATCGCCGCGCGCTCGGCGGCGAGGCGCGTGTAGCTCTGCACCACGGTGACGTTCCCGATGACGTCGCCGATGCGGCTGTAGACGTCGTTGTGGAAGCTCTCGATCGCCGACTGGCCGGCGCTCGTGCGCCGCACGACCGCGACGTTCAGCGCGACGAAGACGACCGCTAGCGCGCCGAGCACCGCGGCCATGCGCCCGTCCATCGCGATCGCCGTCGGCACGAGCAGGATCACGCCGATCAGGGCGGAGAGCTGCTCTCGCAGCAGCGCCAGCCATTGCCAGAACATCGCGTCGGCGCCCGACAGGATGGTGCGTACCACCGCGCCCGAGCCGCGCCCTGCGTGGTAGCCGACCGGCAGGGTGATCGCGCGCTCGAAGGCCGCCGACATCGCCGCGAGGCGCCGGCGATGGCAGAGGCGGTCGGCGGCGACGGCGACAACGACGCCGGCGAGGATCCCGGCGAGCCCGAGCGCCGCCCAGGCGCCGATCAGGCCGGCCGAGGCGTGGCCGCCCGCCAAGGCGTCGATCACCTTGCCGAACAGCACGGGCTCGGCGAGCTGGACGCCGGCGAGAACGGCATTGGCGGCGACCAGGCCGAGCACGACGCCGCGCTCCAGCCAGACCAGCCCGAGGGCGCGCCGGATCGTCGCCAGGGCCGGGGCTGGGCGTCGGTCTTCCATCACTCTCTCATTGCCAGACCGCGCCCCCTTCCGGCAAACCCCTCGCGCGGCGCGCCGGGCGCGACGCCGCCCGGAGAACGCATGGCCGCTCCCTCCCCCTCCTCCCCAGCCGGGCTGCAGGCCCTGGGCGACCTCGCCCGGCGCCGCTGGCTCGCCGCGCTGCTGAACCTCGGGACGCTGGCGGCGCTGCTTGCCGCCGCGGCGGCCATCCTCGCCACCGGGGGCTGGACGGCATGGGAGGCGCTGATGCTCGTCGCGCTCGCCCTCGCCGCGCCCTGGACCGTGCTCGGCTTCTGGAACGGCGCGCTCGGCCTGTGGATGCGCCACGTGCCCGCCGACCCCGTGGCGGCCGTCGCGCCGCACATGCGCGCGGCGGAGGACCCGGCGCCGCTCGCCATCCGCGTCGCCATCCTGATGACCATCCGAAACGAGGCCCCGGCCCGCGCCTTCCGCCGGCTGCGCGAGGTCAAGCGCAGCGTCGACTCGACGGGCGCGGGCGCGGCCTTCGACTACTTCGTGCTCAGCGACACATCGATCGACGCGGTCGGCGCGCAGGAGGAGGCGGAGATGGCCGCGTGGCGCGCGGACGAGCCCGCCGACGCGGCGCGGCTCTTCCTGCGCCGGCGATCCGACAACGCCGGCTTCAAGGCCGGGAACCTGCGCGACTTCTGCGCGCGCTGGGGCGCGGGCTACGAGGCGATGCTGCCGCTCGACGCCGACAGCCTGATGGACGGCGCGACGATCCTGCGCATGGCGCGCGCGATGCAGGCGCATCCGCGCCTCGGCATCCTGCAAAGCCTCGTCGTCGGCATGCCGTCGGACAGCGCCTTCGCGCGCTGCTTCCAGTTCGGCATGCGCCATGCGATGCGCTGCTACACGCCCGGCTACGCCTGGTGGAGCGCGGATTGCGGCCCGTTCTGGGGCCACAATGCGATGGTGCGCATCGAGCCCTTCGCCCGCGACTGCAAGTTGCCCATCCTGCCCGGCAAGCCGCCGCTGGGCGGGCCGATCCTGTCGCACGACCAAGTCGAGGCGGCGCTGATGCGCCGCGCGGGCTTCGAGGTCCGCGTCATGCCGGACGAGGCTGGGTCGTGGGAGGAGAACCCGCCGACCCTCGCCGAGTTCGCGCGCCGCGACACGCGCTGGTGCCAGGGCAACCTGCAGTACCTGCGCCTGCTCGCCATGCCGGGCCTGCTGCCCGCGAGCCGCTTCCAGCTCTTCTGGGCGATCCTGATGTTCGCGGGGATACCGGCCTGGACCCTCGCCATCGCGCTGCTTCCGATCGTCGCGCGCGACGCCGCGGCGACGCCGGGCTTCCCGGTCGCGGCGGCGGGCGCGCTCTACGCGCTGTTCATGGCGATGTTCCTGACGCCGAAGATCGCGGGCTGGCTCGACGTGCTGGCGACGCGCGGCGCGGTCGCGCGCTATGGCGGCGCGGCGCGCTTCGCCGCGGGCGTGGCGATCGACGCCGTGTTCGGCCTCATGCTCTGGGCCGTGTCCACCTTCCACACCACGCTCTTCATGGCCGGCCTCGCGCTCGGCCGCTCCGCGGGCTGGGGCAGCCAGGCGCGCGACGCCCATGCCGTCCGCTGGCGCGACGCGCTGCTGCTCTTCCTGCCGGAGACGCTGTTCGGCGCTGCGATCGCCATCGCGCTGGCCGCCATCTCGCCGCTGCTGCTGCTGTGCTGCCTGCCGCTGGTGGCGGGCCAGCTCCTCGCCGCGCCGCTCGCCGTCGTCACCGCCGGTCCCGCGCTCGGCGCGCGCATGCGCCGGCTCGGCCTCTGCGGCATCCCCGAGGATTTCGCGACGCCGCTGGAGATCGCGCGACTCGGCGCGGGGCACGGCTGAAGCCATGGCCTCGCTCGCGCTCGCCGGCGTCTTCCGCTCGCTCCGCCTCTACCATGGCGACGCGAGCCGCCACGGCGCCATGGACCGGCTGCATGCGCGCTTCCTTCGACCCGGCGACCTCGCCTTCGACATCGGCGCGCATGTCGGAGACCGCGTATCGAGCTTCCGGCGGCTCGGCGCGCGCGTCGTCGCGCTGGAGCCTCAACGGCTCTGCATGCGCGCGCTGCGGCTGATCCATGGACGCGACCCGATGGTGACGCTGGTCGCCGCGGCGGCCGGCGCCGCGCCCGGCCGCGTGCAACTGCTCGTCAACCGCGCCAACCCGACGGTCTCGACCGCCGCGCCGGGCTTCGTCGCCGCGGCGACCGGCGCCGCGGGCTGGGAGGGACAGGACTGGGACGCGCGCGTCGAGGTGCCGGTCACCACGCTCGACGCGCTGGTCGCGGCGCATGGCGTGCCGCGCTTCGCGAAGATCGACGTGGAGGGCTTCGAGCTCGACGTGCTGCGAGGCCTCTCGCGCCCCCTGCCGGCGCTCTCCTTCGAGTTCACCACCATCCAGCGCGACGTCGCCTTTGCCTGCCTCGCGCGGCTGGCCGCGCTCGGCGACTACCGCTTCGACCTCGCGCTCGGCGAGAGCCAGGAACTGGCCTTCGGCGACAATCCCCTCGACGCGGCGGCGATGGCGGCGCACCTGCGCGCCCTGCCGCACGCGGCCAACTCTGGCGACGTCTACGCCCTGCTGCAGGGGGCGGGCGCGCCGCGATGACGCCTGGCGCGAGCGCCATCGTCGCGCGCGGCATGCGCGCAGGCTTCCTCGCCGGCGATGGCGCGTGCCGCCTCGTCG
>VGDA01000429.1 GCA_016869915.1 Alphaproteobacteria bacterium | reverse complement strand
GGGCGGCACGATCGAACGCGCCTCGGTGGCCAGGCCGAAATAGATCGAGTCGGCGAAGGCCTGCCTGTTGACGGCATGGTTGAGCGCCTGGCGAACGCGCACGTCGTCGAAGGGCTTGATGCCGACGTTCATGCGGATCGACGACATCGAGCGGCCGAACGTGTCCTGGACCTTCACGTTGCGGTCGCTCTGCAGGTCCTTCACGAACTGCGTCGACGGACGCTCGATCCACTGGACCTGGCGGCTCTTGAGCAGCGTCAGGCGGCTGCCGGCGGAAGGCACCGCGCGGTAGACGACGCGGTCGTAGAAGGGCTTCTCGCGGAAGTAGTTCGGGTTGGCCACGAACACGGCCTGCTCGCCGGGACGCAGCTCGCTCATGTGGTAGGCGCCGAAGCAGGCGGTGTTCTGGTCGATCCACTTCAGCGCCCAGGGATCGTCCGCGGTGGCGTGCTTCTTCGTCTCGGTCGAGTCGTAGATGCCCGGCGTGTAGAGCGTCAGCGCGTTGAGGAAGATCGCGCTCGGCGCCTCCAGCTCGAACTCGACCTCGTAGCGCGACACGGCCTTCACGCCGCCCTGCACGACGTTGGCGACCGTGGCGATGAAGTTGCCGGTGCGCTTCTGGGCGAAGGACTTGTTCCAGCCCCAGACCACGTCCTCGGAGGTGAGCTCGTTGCCGCGGAAGCTGCGGACGCCCTGGCGCAGCTTGAAGACGTAGCGCTTGCCGTCCGGCGAGACCGTCCAGCTCTCCGCGAGGTGCCCCTCGATGCGGGTCGGGTCGAGATAGGGGCGGCCATCGCGCTCGGTGCGGCCGTATCGGGTCAGCCCCTCGTAGCACTGCACGACGCAGGGCTGCGTGTTGCCCTTGAGCGCGTCGCCGTCCAGGCCCTCTGGCGTGCCGCCCGCGGCGACGACGAGCGTGCGCGCCTGCTGCGCTGACGCGAGCTCGCTGGTGATCGGCAGGTAGGTCGCGGCGGCGGCGATGCCCGCGCCGCCGGTGACGAGCTTGCGTCGACGGATCTTCATGGCGTGTCTCCCTGTGTCCTCGATGTCCCGGGTTTCAGCGGATGCTGCGGTCGGCGGCGGAGATCGGGACGCGGAACCCGTCCGCCACCGCGTCGAAGATGTTCGCCACGTCGTAGCCGTGGCGGATGCGGCGGCCCGCGCCCGGATCCTCCATCTCGATCTCCCAGCGCCGGCCGAAGCCGAGCGCCTTGTCGAGGCTGACGATCGTGCCGCAGAAGACGAGGATGTCGCGCGCCGGCGCGCCCGGCACGCGCTCGCGCAGGATGCGCAGCACGTCGTCGGGATGCAGGAACAGCGAGACGGGCACGTCCTGGTACAGGCGGCCATCGACCCAGCTGCGCATGACGCAGTCGTCCCAGCGCGCGCGCATCGCCTCGAAGGGCCACATCACGGGGGCCAGCACGTTCGGCGTGACCTGCTTGCTCCAGGGGATGGATGTCTTCTCGAGGGCGCGGTCGGTGTGGTCGCTGCCGACGCCGACATAGAGCTGGTCGGCCAGCATGAGCACGATCTCGACCTCGCCGGAGCTGTGCGAGCTCTGCGCCTCGACCTCGCCGCCGGTGACCAGCGAGTGGGTCGCGATCGGGTAGATGCGCGGCGCCGGGACGTCGAAGGCGATGCGGATCCCCTCCTTCGCCACCTCCTCCTGGTGCGCCACGGCGGCCTCGGCGCGGCGCGTCGCGGAGCCGAGGTTGTACATCCGCGCGACGTCGAACGCGCGCTCCGCGCGCCGGCCCTCGTCGTCGATGGTGAGCGATATGCGCATGTGCCGGTCCTGCCCTCGTTATGCCGTGCCAAGTTCCGCGGCGTCGAGCGCGACCGGGTCGATGCCCGGCCCGCGGTCGCGCCGCCACATCCAGTAGCGCTTGAGCATGCGCCGCTCGCGGGGCCCGTCGCCATCCTCGTAGGCGGCGCGCCCGTGGATCGTCTGGACGTTGTTCGTGAAGAGGAACTCGCCGCGAGCGAGGCGGAAGCGGAAGCTCGCCTCCGGCCGCTCCATCATCGCGTCGAGATGGTCGAGCGCCTCGCGCTGGAGCGCGTCGAGCGGCGTGCCCGCCAGCTGCATGCCCGGCTCGATCATCACCCGCGCGTAGTGGATGCGGATCTCCTCCCCGACTCGCTCGAAGACCGGCTTCACGATCGTGCGCGGGCCCGCGGGCCAGGTGTGGAGATGCGGCGGCAGGAAGTGGAAGGGCCGGTAGAGGACCTCGAGGAGGTCCGGGCGCTCGGCGAGCATGGCGTCGTGCAGCGTCGCGGCGGAGGCGATCATGCTCTCGCCGCCGGCGCGCGCCGCGTGCACGCAGAGCAGCCCGACATAGCAGGGCGGGCGCGGCTCGAGGCAGCCATTGTCGGTATGCATGGCGGACAGGCGGTTGCTCGCGCCAAGCCGCGTCGGGTCGCGGTTGGCGGCGCCCCTGTCGGTCACGGTGAAGAGCCGGCGGTCGGCGCGCAATCCCTGCCTCATCGGCTTGCCGAGATAGTTCGCGAGGCCCCAGCCGACTATCCCCGCCTCGTCCTCCGTCAACCCGTCGAGGTCGAGCCCGGCGAGGATCGCGATGCCGGGGCCGTCGTCGAGCAGGCGACGCAGGGACGGCACCATACGCGCGAAGGACGGCAGGCGCAGGTCCTCCTGCTCGACCGTGTCGATGTCGAGGCCATTCGCCCGCACGAGTTCCAGAGCCCGCGCGATCTCCCCCGCCAGCGCGACGGGGGCGGGAAGGCGCAGGTCGCCAGCCATGGCGTCGAGGTCGGCGCGCCGCCATTGCCATGCGCGCACGCGCGACGCGCAAGGCCTCGGCATGCCAACGCTCGAGCCGGCCCGCTGCAGGAGCCCCAGCATCAGACGTTCATCCTTCCCATCGCGGCCGATTCCAGCCACGCTCCGACTTCCGTTGTAGCAAGCCCCGGCGGCGGGACAAGGCAAGATTAGGATGGACAACGACAACCCGCCGACAGAGACCGATGTCCTCGTCGTCGGCGCGGGTGCCGCGGGCGCGGCCGCGGCCTGGCGCCTCGCGACGCTGGGCGTGCAGGTCACCTGCCTCGAGCAGGGCGAGTGGTTCGACCATGCGCGCAGCCCGCAGGCGGCTCCGGACTGGGAGCGCGCGCGCCAGCGCGCATGGAGCCCCAACCCGAACATCCGCCGCGCGCCCGCCGACTACCCGATCGACGACAGCGCGTCGCAGATGCGCCCCCTGCTCTACAACGGCGTCGGCGGCTCCACGGTGATGTGGTCGTGCCACCTGCCGCGTTTCCATCCCTCGGACTTCCGGATGCGCAGCCTCGATGGCGTCGGGCGCGACTGGCCGGTCAGCCACGAGGACCTCGCGCCCTACTACGAGCTCAACGAGCGGATGATGGGCGCGGCCGGCGCGCATGGCGACCCGGCCAT
>VGDA01000428.1 GCA_016869915.1 Alphaproteobacteria bacterium | reverse complement strand
GCTCCACTTGAACGGCTCCGGGTTCGGGGGCATAGTCCCGCGCCTTTTGGGCTCTAGCATTTTCAAGGGTTTAGGCTTCGTGCGCGGCGACGACGTCGTGGTGGCGAAGGAGAACTGGCGATTGATGCTCCTCGAGCTCCACAAGCGCGGCGCGCAGGAGGAACTGCGCCGGGCGGGCGAGGTCGGCGACGAGGGCCTGACCGAGCTCTGGCAGACGAGGGTCGACGAGATGCGGCGGGACCTTGCTCGCACGCGCGCGCTCGAACTCGACGACGAGGCGCCGATCATCGACCTGTCGGCGCGGCGCCCGGGAGGGCGCAAGCGCTGAGGCTTCCGAACGAAGGCAATCCGAGGACGAACCCCGACATGGCATCCAAGAGCAAGCCGATCGACCCGCCGGCCCCGCCCCGCGACGAGAGCGTCGACGGCCCCCTGATGGACGGCACCGCGGCGGCGATCAAGAAGATGATCGCGCGCGGCCGCGAGCGCGGCTACGTCACCTACGACGAGATCAACGCGATCCTCCCGATCGAGAAGGTGTCCTCCGAGCAGATCGAGGACACGCTGGCCCTGCTCTCGGACGCGGGCATCAACGTCGTCGAGAGCGAGGAGACGGAGGAGACCGAGAAGCCGCAGCAGCAGGTCCGTCCCGCGACCAGCGATGGCAGTTCCGAGGAGGCGGAGACCGAGTCGCCAAGCGCCGGCAACGTCGACGAGGAATCCCTCGGGCGCACCGACGACCCGGTGCGCATGTACCTGCGCGAGATGGGCTCGATCGAGCTGCTCTCGCGCGAGGGCGAGATCGCGATCGCCAAGCGCATCGAGGCGGGCCGCGACAAGATGATCGGCGGGCTCTGCGAGAGCCCGCTCACCATGCGCGCGATCGTGCAGTGGCGCGACGCCCTCATGGAAGGGAAGATGCTGCTGCGCGACATCATCGACCTCGAGGCGACCATGGGCGGCGGCCCGGGCGCCGAGGGCGCCAGCGGCGGCAACCTCGACCCAGCGGACGCGCAGGCCGACGCCGAGGAGCGCGAGCCCGCGGAAGGCGCCGAGGGCACTCCGGATGGCGGCGACGCCGGCGACGGCGACGAGGCCAACCTCTCGCTCTCCGCGATGGAGATGCAGCTCAAGCCGCAGGTGCTCGAGCAGTTCGAGAAGATCGCCGCGACCTACAAGCGCATGCACCGCATGCAGGAGAAGCGCCAGGAGGCGCTGCATGGTGGGCGCGTCTTCAATCCGGTCTCGGAGAAGACGTACCAGAAGCTGAAGACCGAGCTGGTCGAGATGATGGAGGGCGTGCGCCTCAACAACGCCCGCATCGACCAGCTCGTCGAGCAGCTCTACGAGTTCAACCGACGCCTCGTGGGCTCCGAGGGCAAGCTCATGCGCATCGCCGATTCCTGCGGCGTGAAGCGCGACGAGTTCCTCTCCAAGTACCAGGGCAAGGAAGTCGACCCGCGCTGGTACGCACGCGTCACCAAGCTCGAGGGCAAGGGCTGGCAGAAGCTCGGCCAGGCGCGCTACCGCGAGGAGATCGAGGCGCTGCGCGGCGAGGTCGCCGAGATCTCGGAGCGCTCGGGCCTGCCGATCCCCGAGTTCAAGCGCATCGTGCAGACCGTCCAGCAGGGGGAGCGCGAGGCGGCGCGCGCAAAGAAGGAGATGGTCGAGGCCAACCTGCGCCTCGTGATCTCGATCGCCAAGAAGTACACGAACCGCGGCCTGCAGTTCCTGGACCTCATCCAGGAGGGCAATATCGGCCTGATGAAGGCGGTCGACAAGTTCGAGTACCGCCGCGGCTACAAGTTCTCGACCTACGCGACGTGGTGGATCCGGCAAGCGATCACGCGCTCGATCGCCGACCAGGCGCGCACGATCCGCATCCCCGTGCACATGATCGAGACGATCAACAAGCTGGTGCGCACCTCGCGCCAGATCCTGCACGAGATCGGCCGCGAGCCGATGCCGGAGGAGTTGGCCGAGAAGCTCGGCATGCCGCTGGAGAAGGTGCGAAAGGTCCTGAAGATCGCCAAGGAGCCGATCTCGCTCGAGACGCCGATCGGCGACGAGGAGGATTCGCATCTCGGCGACTTCATCGAGGACAAGAACGCCGTCCTGCCGGTCGACGCCGCGATCCAGGCCAACCTGCGCGAGACGACGACCCGCGTGCTGGCAACGCTGACGCCGCGCGAGGAGCGCGTGCTGCGCATGCGCTTCGGCATCGGCATGAACACCGACCATACGCTCGAGGAGGTCGGCCAGCAGTTCAACGTGACGCGCGAGCGCATCCGCCAGATCGAGGCGAAGGCGCTGCGCAAGCTCAAGCACCCCAGCCGCTCGCGCAAGCTGCGCAGCTTCCTCGACACCTGACCGGCGCGAGCCGGGCCGCGACGCGACGCGCGCGGCCCCGGTTCCGCCGGGCGGCGATCTGGCCTATAAGCCGGATGGCGTGGGCCTGTAGCTCAATGGTCAGAGCGCGCCGCTCATAACGGTGTGGTTGCAGGTTCGAGTCCTGCCGGGCCCACCACGCCCGCCCCTCCATGCCCCTGCACCGTCCGTCAGCCGATGCGGCGCAGCCCGCGCGCGAAGCGGCGCCAGTTCTCGACGTAGTGCGCCGCCGATTCCCGGATCGCCTCGATCGCGGCCGCGTCCAGCTGGCGCAGCGCCTTGGCCGGCGAGCCGACGATCAGCGATCCGTCGGGAAATTCCTTGCGCTCGGTCACCAGCGCGTTCGCGCCGACGAGGCAATTCGCGCCGATGCGCGCACCATTGAGGATCGTCGCGCCCATGCCGACCAGGCTGTTCGCGCCGATGGTGGCGCCATGCACGATGGCATGGTGGCCGATCGTGCAGTCGTCCCCGATCGAGACCGGGTGCCCCGGGTCGGTATGGACCATCGCGCCTTCCTGGATGTTGGTGCGCGCGCCGATGGAGATGCGCTCGTTGTCGCCGCGCAGCACGGCGCCGAACCAGACCCCGGCATCCTCGCCGAGCTCGACCTGCCCGATCACCTGCGCGTCGGGCGCGACCCAGAAGCGGCCCTCGGGCGGGAGGAGCGGGGCGAGGTCGTCGAGGGCGAAGATGGGCATGAGTTCGGATCCTTTCCGGGGTTTCGACGCGACGACGCCCCCCGCGCGCGACGCTCGATGGCGGCCTGCGCGAGCAGCCAGTCCCCCACCGCCTTGATCTCCGGGCGATTGCGCGCGCCGGGACGCATCACGAGGTAGTAGGAGCGGCTGGGGACGAGCTCTATCGCGAAGGGCTTGAGCAGCCGGCCTGCGCGCACGTCCTCCGCCGCGAACGGAAAGGGCGCCAAGGCCACGCCCTGTCCATCGATCGCGGCCTGCAGCACGACATTCGCGTCAGCGATGATCGTGGACGCGCAGAACTCGAGCTCCGGCCTGCCCGCCAGCGCGAGCCATGAG
>VGDA01000427.1 GCA_016869915.1 Alphaproteobacteria bacterium | reverse complement strand
CAAGGAATACGAGCGCACGAGCACCACGGTTGTGAACGCCTACGTGCTGCCGGTGGTGCGCAGCTATCTCGGCCGGCTCGAGGGCGAGCTGCGCGCGCGGCGCATCGCGCGGCCGCTCGCGATCATGCAGTCGAGCGGCGGCGCGATGAGCGCGGCGGCCGCGGCCGAGAAGCCGATCCACGTCATCGAGTCCGGCCCCGCCGCGGGCGTGGTCGGCGCCGCCGAGGTCGCGCGGCGGCTGGGCGACCTCTCGGTGCTCGGCTTCGACATGGGCGGCACGACCGCGAAGGCGGCGCTGGTCGAGGGCGGGCGCTTCCACCGCGTCGGCTCGCTCGAGGTCGGCGGAGGAATCAACGTCGCCGGGCGCCTGCTCAGCGGCGGCGGCTACCACGTGCGCGCGCCGGCGATCGACATCGCCGAGGTCGGCGCTGGCGGTGGCAGCCTCGTGCGCATCGACGCGGGCGGCGGCCTGCGCGTCGGCCCGGAGAGCGCGGGCGCGGCGCCGGGCCCGGCCTGCTACGCGCGCGGCGGCACGGTGCCGACCGTGACCGACGCCAATGTCGTGCTCGGCTTCGTCAATCCCGAGGCGCTGGCCGGCGGCAGCTTCCCCATCCGCCGCGACCTCGCCGCCGCGGCGATCGAGGCGCATGTCGCGCGCCCGCTCGGCCTCGCGCTCGAGGAGGCGGCCTGGGGCATCCACCGCGTGGCCGACGCGGCGATGGCGCGCGCGGTGCGCGCGGTCTCCACCGAGCGCGGGCGCGACCCGCGCGACTTCGCGCTGATGGCCTTCGGCGGCAACGGCCCGGTGCACGCGGCGACGATCGCGCGGCTGCTGGAGATGCGCCGCATCCTCGTGCCGCCGGTGCCCGGCGTGTTCTCGGCGCTGGGCATGCTCTTCCCCGACGTCGAGCACCACTACGTGCGCACCTTCAAGCGCCCGCTCGCCGGGCTCGACCTCGGCGCGCTGGAGGACGCCTTCGCCGCGCTCGAGCACGAGGGCGCCGAGGCGCTCGCCGCGGATGGCTTCGCCCCGGCGTCGCGTCGCTTCGAGCGCGCGATCGACCTGCGCTACGCCGGCGCCAATTCCGAGCTCGCGATCCCCTGGCCCGATGCGCGCGACGAACCGGCCGGCGCGCTGCGCGCGGCCTTCGCGGCGATGCACGAGCGCCAGTACGGCTATGCCTCGGCGGAGGAGGGCGTGGAGACGATGAACCTGCGCGTCGTCGCGCGCGGCATCCCCGATCGCCCGCGCGTGCCGTCGCGCGTCGCCCTGCCCGGAGAGGCGGGACCCGCGCGCCGTTCCCGGCGCGTGCATTTCGGGCCCGGCCACGGGACGGTGGAGACGCCGGTCTGCACGCGCATGGAGCTCGGTGGCGAATGGCGCGCCGGGCCGCTGCTCGTCGAGGAGTTCGACAGCACCACGGTGGTGCCGCCCGGCGGCCGGGCGCGGCGCATCGCCTGGGACACGATCGACGTGGAGGTCGCATGACGGGCGAGGCGACGCGGCCCGCGCAGGGCGCGGAGGAGACGCGTCGCGCCGCGCTTGCGGGCGCGCGCGATCCCTTCGCGCTGGAGCTCGTCAAGAACGCGCTCGCGACGCTGGCCGACGAGATGGCGCTCACCGTCTCGCGCACCGCGCGCTCCTTCGTCGTCAAGGAGGCGCTCGACTTCTCGACCGCGCTCTTCCTCGCCGATGGCGAGATGATCGCGCAGGGCACCTGCCTGCCCTTCCATCTCGGCGCGATGCCCTTCGCGGTGCGCTCGGTGCTGCGCCAGTTCGGCGGCACGATCGCGCCGGGCGACCTCTTCATCACCAACGACCCGTGGGACGGCAGCACGCACCTTCCCGACATCGTCCTCGTGAAGCCCGTCTTCGCGGGCGAGCGCCTCGTCGCCTTCACGGCCGCGCTCGCGCACATGACCGACATCGGCGGGCGCATCCCCGGCGGCAACGCCAGCGACTCGACGGAGATCTACCAGGAGGGGCTGCGCATCCCGCCCTCGCGCATCTGGCGCCGAGGCGAGCCGGACGAGAACCTCTTCCGCCTGATCGAGCGCAACGTGCGCGTCCCGGACAAGGTGCTCGGCGACATCCGCTCGCTGGTCGCGGCCTGCATCGTCGGCGAGCGCGAGCTCGAACGGCTCGTCGCGCGCCACGGCGCCGAGGGCTTCGAGGCGCAGTGCCGCGACCTGCTCGACTACACCGAGCGCTTCACGCGCGCCGAGCTCGCGAAGCTGCCGCGCGGCAGCTGGAGCTTCGTCGACCATCTCGACGGCGACGGCATCGACCCCGCGCCGATCCGCTTCGAGGCGAGGGTGACGATCGGCGACGGCGAGCTCGAGATCGACTTCACGGGCTCGGCGCCGCAGGTGCGCGGCGCGATCAACTGCGTCTATCCCTTCACGCTGTCGACCGCCCTGGCCTGCGTGCGCTCCATGGTCGACCTGTCGATCCCGAACAACGCGGGGTATTTTCGCCCGATCCGCGTCATCGCGCCGGAGGGCAGCGTGGTGAACCCGCGCCCGCCCGCCGCGGTGGCCGCGCGCGGCATCACCGGCATCCGCATCGCCGACACCGTCTTCGGCGCGCTGGCGCAGGCGGTGCCCGGGGTCATTCCCGCCTGCGGCTCGAACCTCCCCGATGTCGGCGTCTCCTTCGGCGTGACCGACCGCGAGACCGGCCGCTCGCATGTCTATCTCGAGTTCCTGCTTGCCTCCTGGGGCGGCGGCCCGGATCGCGACGGCATGGATGCCTGCACCGGCACGCTGGTGAACTACTCGAACACCCCGGCCGAGATGGTGGAGGCCGACGTGCCGATCGCGGTGGAACGCTATGCGCTGGTGCCGGATTCCGGCGGGCCGGGCCGCTTCCGCGGCGGCCTCGCCATCGAGCGCCACCTGCGCTTCCGCGCCGACGGCGCGACGCTGCAGATCCGCTCCGACCGTCGCGACCACCCGCCCTGGGGCCTCGAGGGCGGCGGGCCGGGCCTCGGCTCCGACGTCGTCATCCGGCGCGCCGATGGCAGGGTGGAGCGCAAGGTCGCCAAGTTCCTGACCACGGTCGATCGCGGCGACGTCTTCCAGGTGCGCCTCGCGGGCGGCGGCGGCCATGGCGACCCGATGCGTCGCGACCCCGTCGCGGTGCGCGAGGACGTGCTCGACGGCAAGATGACGACGGGGCACGCGCGCGACGCCTATGGCGTCGTCCTCGACGGTCCCGGCCTCGACATCGACGAGGCGGCGACGCGAGCCCTGCGTGCCGCGTCGGCGAGGTCCTGAGAGCGACGTGCTGGCGGCCTGCCGGCAAACGGACTAGGCCGCAAACTCATAAAAGGATGGCGGTTTTGCGCGAATACTGATTCAAGCTCCCGAAAGGGAGATGGATCATGGCGCGCTACGATCTGACGGATTTCGAGTGGAAGGCGATCCAG
>VGDA01000426.1 GCA_016869915.1 Alphaproteobacteria bacterium | reverse complement strand
GCCGATGCTGCCCTTGGCGAAGGTGAAGCTGCGCACGCTCTCCGGCAGCAGCCCGGCCTGCGCCGCGACCGCGGCTTCGGACGGGTTGAAGGACAGCGTGATGTCGATCTCGCCGTCGTTGAGCAATTGGCGCTGCGCCCCGCCGTTCTCGGGGAATTGCCGTCCCTGGCGCCAGAGCAGGGGACGCAGCTGGTCGTACCAGGCCCAGAGCGGCGCGGTGGCGGCCTCGAAGCCCGCATCCGTGGCCGGGCGCTGGAAGATGTCCGGGTCTGGCGACAGGTCGACCAGCGCCTGCTTGAGGAAAGTCGAGCCCATGAAGTTGGCGACGTTGGGATGCGTCAGCCGTCCCGGATTCCGGCGGGCCCAGGCGAGCAGCGCCTCGGCCGAGCGCGGCACGTCGGCGGGCGGCAGACGAACGGAGTCGTGGACGAAGACGAGCTGGGCCAGACGCCACGGCACCGCCATGCCGTCCACCGGCGTCGTGAAGTCGACGACGTTGGACCGCTTGTTCGTCGTGTCGACGAGCCCGGCATTGGGCAAGACCGGCAGCACCGGGCCGTGCAGAAGACCCTGGTCCTTCATGGCGAGGAAATTGGGACCGTTGATCCAGATCAGGTCGACCCCGCCGCCCTGCAGCCGCCCTGCCGCCTTCTCGGCGACGACCTTGGTCACCGCCTCGGCGGTGTCCTTGAGTCGGACATGCTGGACGGCCACGCCATGACGCGCCCGCGTCTGCGCGCCGACCCACGCTATGAAGTCGTTGGTCTTCTCGTCGCCCGCCCAGGCGTTCCAGTACACGGTCTGGCCGCGCGCCTTCGCCAGGACCTCCGTCCAGGGCGGTACGGTCTGCGCGCGCGCGGCGCGCGACAGGACCGGCAGCGGCGCGGCGGCGAAGGCGGCGAGCAGGTGGCGACGATGGATCATGGCGGCCCTCCTCTTCGGCTGCTGCCGGTCTCAGGCGGGCATCAGGCCGGCGCGAGCGTCGCGGGCCGCGTCGCGCGCCGCGATCCGCCTCGCCCGCGCCTCGGCGATCACCGGCCCCAGATGCGCGCGGTGGAAGCTGTCGCAGCCGATGCAGAGATTCTCGTAGGCCTGGCCGTCGGGCAACGTCGTGCGCGACGCGGCGGCGAAGCGGGCCTCGTCCCAGCCATGGGCGACGCCCATGCGTTGCGGCTGGCCCGCGTCGATGGCCTCGAAGGCGGGAATCCCCGCCAGCGAGTCGAGGATCTCGATCAACGGCTCCTCGACCAGATTGCCGAGCGGCAGGGCGGTCTTGACGCAGCACGGATAGACGCTGCCGTCCGGTTCGACCGAGACCTCGCTGCCGGCGAAGCGATGGCGCAGGAAATTGAGTCCGCCCGACCAGCGGTTGCAGAAATTGTCGTCGATCGTGGCGCGCGGCAGGCTGTTCTCCCACGCCCGCCCGCGCGGCCAGAGCTTGCCGATCCAACTGTCGGGCGTGGCGCCGAAGAAGCCGTAGAGCGGGCCCTCTTCCGCGCGCCAGTCGCGCGTCGCCGCCGAGACGCCGGAGGGACGCATGCCGTGGCGCTCGAACAGTTCCGTCAGGCGTTCGACGAAGGCCCGCTGCTTCTCGGGCCCTTCCATGCCGACGTGGAAATCGTCGACGCTGGCGACGGAAATCATGTGCACGCCGCGGTCCAGCAGGTCGCCGACGATGCGGTCGGTGAGCAGGTCGCCGGTCGTCTGGACGATGATCCTCGCGCCGCCGACGGCGCGATAGCGCGCCTCCAGGCGCTCGATCACCTTGTAGGTCACGCTTTCGCGCACGGCGTCGAGCAGCGACTCGCCGCCCGAGAGGATGATGCGCCCCGTCCGCTCGACGCGCCGATCGGGCGGCTCCGCGGGATCGACATAGGTCATGCGCTCGGGGAAATGGTCGACGATGCGGGGAAAGTTGCGGATCGCCTCGTCGACGACGTCGCCGAGCGCCGCGCGCGCATAGGGGCGGAACCGGCTGTCGTAGCAATGCTTGCACCGCCGGTGGCAGGCCCAGGCCATGACGTAGTAGATGGATTCCATCTCGGGGCGACCTCCGCGCGGGACGGTGGCGGGACCGGCACGTCGCGGCCCCGCATCATGCCATCGGGTTCGCCGCGCGCCAGTGCCGGGTTACATCGCGCCCTCCGACTTGCGCCCGTAACCGGCGCGGCGCCGCGCGCGAAATGTCCTCGGACGTTCCCGGGGTCGGAAAGGCTGGTGCCGGCATGCCTGCAACGCCCATGACGCGCGCGCCCACGGGCGCCCCGCCGCTCTCCATCGTGATGCCGGTCCTCGACGAGGCCGCCGGCATCGAGGCCGCGCTGCGGCCGCTGCAGGCCTTGCGCCGGCGCGGGGTCGAGCTTGTGCTGGTCGATGGCGGCAGCGCGGACGGCACCCCGGGGCTGGCCGCCGGATGGGTCGATGCCTGCCTCTACGCGCCGCGCGGGCGGGCGTCGCAGATGGACGCCGGCGCGCGCCGCGCTCGCTCGGGGATCCTGCTTTTCCTGCATGCCGACACGATCCTGCCGGAGGAGGCCGACAGCCTCGTGCGCGCGGCCATCGAGGCCGGCGCGCAATGGGGCCGCTTCGATGTCCGCATCGCGGGCCGGCCCGCGATGCTGCGCGTGGTCGCGGCGCTCATGAACCTGCGCTCGCGGCTCACCGGCATCGCGACGGGAGACCAGGCGATCTTCGTCACGCGCGCCGCCTTCGAGCGCATCGGCGGATTTCCGCTGCAGCCGCTGATGGAGGACATCGAGATCTCGCGACGGCTCAGGGCGATCGGCCATCCGGCCTGCCTGCGCGCGAAGGTCACGACGTCGGGCCGTCGCTGGGAGCGCCGCGGCGCCTGGGCGACGATCCTCCTGATGTGGAGGCTGCGCTGGCGCTACTGGCGTGGCGAAAGCCCGGAACGCCTCGCGCAGGCCTATCGATGACGACGGCCGTCATCGTCTTCGCGAAGGCGCCGGTGCCGGGCCTCGCCAAGACGCGCCTGGCGCCCGCGCTGGGCGAGGCCGTTGCCGCGGCGCTGGCGGAGCGCATGCTGCGCCATGCGCTGGCGCAGGCGGTGGCCGCCGGTATCGGCCCGGTCGAGCTCTGCGCGACGCCCGATGCGCCGCATCCGATGCTTCGGGATATGGCGGAGGCCAGCGGCGCGGCGCTGCTGGCGCAAGGATCGGGCGATCTGGGCGCGCGCATGGCGCGCGCGCTTCGTCGCCAGCTGCGGCGCTGGCCGCGCGCGCTCCTGGTCGGGACCGATGCCCCGGCGCTCGGCGCGCGCCAGTTGCGGGAAGCCGCACGCGCCCTGGACGATCACGACGCCGTCTTCGTGCCGACGCATGACGGCGGCTACGTGCTCGTCGGCCAGCGACGCCCCGGAGACGGGCGATGCTTCCGCGGCATGGCCTGGAGCCATCCGCGCGTGATGGACGAGACGCG
>VGDA01000425.1 GCA_016869915.1 Alphaproteobacteria bacterium | reverse complement strand
CGCAGGCCATCGCCTCGAGCAGCGGCAGGCCGAAGCCCTCGCCACGCGACGGGAAGACGAGCATCGACGCGCCGCAATAGAGCGCGGGCAGCGCCGCGTCGGGCACGAAGCCGAGGAACCGGACGCGCGCGCGCAGGGACGGCGCGAGCGCATCGAGCGCGGCGCGGTCGACCGGGCCGAGCGTCGCCTCCTCGCCGGTTGACATGCAGCTCCGCCGCGAGGCCCGAGATCGCGAACGCCGAGAACAACCCGGCGAGGTTCTTGCGCGCCTCGCGTCCGCCCACGGCGAGCAGGTAGCGCGGGCCGGCGCCGGCGGGACCTTCGTCGGCCGGGCCGGGCGCGAAGGCATCTTCCACGCCCTCGTGCACGACGACCGCCTTGCGCGCGAGCCATGGCGAATGCTCCGCAAGCACCGCGCGCGTCGCCCCGGACACCGCGATCACGCGTCGCGCCCGCAGCAGCGCCGCGCATTGCCCGGCGAGGAAGAAGGCGCGATGCGCGCGCGCGCCGAACCATCCCGGCGTCGAGAGCGGCAGCAGGTCGTGCAGCGTCAGCACCGCCGGCACGCGCGACGCCAGCGGGACGCCGAGGTTCCAGGTCGCGTGGAAGAGCTCCGGGCGCAGCCGCGCCAGGACGCGGCGCAGCGCGCCCTGCTCCTAGGCGAAGCGCAGGTCCTGCCGCGCATGCGCCGCCGTCCAACCCGTCTCGACGATGTCCACGCCGCTCATCGCCGCAAGCGCGGGATGGAGGTCCGCGCCGGCGAGCAGCGCGAGCCGGACCTCGCCGCGCGCGCGCAGCTCGCGCGCGAGGTTGACGACGTAGCGCCCGACGCCGCCAGTGCGCGCGGTCGCGGCGCGGCAGTCGAGCGCGACCAGCGGCGGCCGCGCGCCAGTCATGACGCGAGGCCCGCGGCGAGGACGCGGGCGATCGCCTCCGGCGCGCGCATCGCCGCCGCGGCGGCGAGGTTCTCGCGCATCGCCCGGTGGCGCGGCCCGCCGCGGCAGGCAAGCGAAGCCTCGAGCGCCACCTCCGGCCCGCGATCCAGCGGATAGAGGAATCCGCACGGGCCATGGGCCCGGAAGAGCGCCGCGAAGAGCGGGATGCCGGGCGCGAAGAAGGGCAGGCGCGGCGCCATCGCATCCATCAGCACGCCGCTCGCGACGTGACGGTAGCGAAGCGGATCGTGGAAGAGGCAGGCGAAGTCGAGGCGCGAAGCCGCGCGCAGGAATTCATCGCGCGGCCATCGACAGGGTCGAGGCCGCGTCGCGAGGACGCCGACGCCGACGCCATGCACGGCATCGCCCCCGGGCGCATGGCCGATCGCGTGGAACTCCGCGCGCCCCGCGAGGCCGCGCGCCGCCTCCACGAAGCGCATGTATCCCTTACCCTCGCCCGCGAGGCCGAGGGAGCCGAGCCGCGCGGGCCGTCCAGCGCCATCGTCGTCGCGCGCGGGCGGCGCGTCCTCCGGCAGGGGATGCGGCCAGAGGCGCGCGCGCGCCGCCAGCCCGGGAAAGCGGGCGTTGAATTCCTCGCGGATGCCCGGCTCGACCAGCACCGGCGCATGGCCGAGCCGGATGGCGAGGCGCAGCGCGCTCTCCAGATCGACCGCGCGCGCGCGGGTTGCGCCGGCGTGGCGCCCAGAGGTTGGCCGCCGCGGCATGCAGGACCGCGAAGCCCGCGCCTCGGCGCACCCGGCCCGCAGCGCCGAGCAGCGCGAGCGACGCCAGCGTGCCGCATCCGGCGGCGAGGAGGACGAGGCGATGCGGCGGATCGCGCGCCGCGAGCGGCAGGGCGAGGAGCGCCCTGTCGAACAGCGCGTCGCGCGCCGCGCGCCTCACCGGCAGGGAACCGCCGGAGATGCGCGCGCGCAGGCCTGGCGCGAGCGCCTCGAGCACGACTTCGCGATGCGCCGCCTCGGCATGGAACTCCAGCCGCTTGGCCGGCGGCAGCGCCAGCGCGATCGCCGCGAGCATTCCGGCGTTGAACGGCGCGTGCTCAGCGCCATCGACGACGCTGTCCGCGACGACCACGCGCCTCATCGCCGGCGCGCGATGTCGCGGAGGATGGATGCGGCCGGGCGCAGCAGCCGGCCGCGGTCGAGCGCCAGGAATGCCGCGCAATGCACCGCCGCGCCGAGCGGCACGAGCAGGGCGAGCGCCTCGGCATGCGACCAGCCAGCGGGGAGCGATAGGGGCGTCGCGGTGACGACCGCGACCATCGCGGCGCCGGCGAGCAGGGTCGGCGCGCATCCGACCGCGACCTCGCGCAAGGACAGGCCGAGCGGGCGCCGCGCGCGGTCGGCGGCGAGCACGAGGCCGGCCGCGCGGGCGAGCGCCATGCATGCCGCCGCGACGGTCGCGCCATGGGCGATCCCGGCCGCGAGGCCGGCCAGGGCCGCCCCCCCCGGCCATGATGGTGGCGCGATTGACCAGCGCGGCGTCGCCGAGGCCCTGGTGCGGCAGGACGGGGCAGTACTGGAGCAGCCGCAGCGGCAGGAAGAACCCGAAGATCGCCGCGAGCGGCGCGGCCTGCGTCCATTGCGGGCCCATGGCGAGGGGGACGACGTGCGGCGCCACCGCGGCGAGGCCCCAATAGGCGGGCACGAAGAGCGCGGCGAAGACGCGCAGCGACAGCAGCGCGTAGCGTCGCGCCGCCTCGATGTCCCCGCCGAGCCTGGCATAGGCGGGGAAGCCGACCCGGTTCACGATTGGCACTACCTTGCCCATGGGCACGTTGACGAGCTCGCGCGTCGTGCGCCACACGCCGAGCTCCGGCGCGCCGAGGAACCTCGCGAGCAGGAACGTCTCTGCCGTCTCCAGTACCTGCGTCGCCAGCGTGCCGAGCGCGACGCGCCCGCCATAGGCCGCGTCGGCGCGCCCGAGCCCGCGGAAGTCGAAGGACGGCAGCGCGTCGCCGCGCAGCGCGGCGATGAGCAGCAGGAACTGCGTCGCCGACGCTGCCACCGCGCCGACCGCCAGCGCCCAGACGCCCGCGCCGCCCAGCGCGCAGCCCACCGTCGCCACGGTCGAGGCGAGGCCGGCGGCGAGCTCGACCATCGAAACCGCGCGGAAATCGAGCCGGCGCTCGAAGGAGGCCTGCCAGGCGGCGGAGACCGCGTGGGGCCAGAGCACGCAGCCGGTGAGCGCGAGGCAGAGCGGCAGCGTCCGCGGATCGTCCTGCGACCACGCGATCGCGACGGACGCCGGGACCATCGCGAGCGTCGCGACCCCGGCGAGGACGACCAGCAGGCCGGTCGCGCGGCGCGTGCCGCCGCGCGGCGCGTCCCCGCGGATCACCAGGGAGGACGGCGCCACGACGACGAGCGCGCCGAGGAAGGTGACCGGCGCCATGCACAGCGCCTGCGCGCCCGGCCTGCAGAGCGCGGTCCAGCGCAGCGCGGGCAGCACGGCCTCGCGCATCACCGGCCCCGCGCGGGGATCGCCGCCGCGGCGAGCGCCCCGCAGGCATGCACGCGC
>VGDA01000424.1 GCA_016869915.1 Alphaproteobacteria bacterium | reverse complement strand
CTCGCCGCCGCCGCCGCGGCGCGCACGAGCGCCGTGGCCGCGCCGGCGGTCCCCCGCGACCCGCCACGCCCCATCGAGCCCCTGACCGAGCGGGAGCGCGACATCCTCGCCCATATCCGGCGAGACGAGAGCAACCGGCGCATCGGCGACGCGCTGGGCATCGACGAGAACAGGGTGAAGATCCACCTGCACGCGATCTTCAGGAAGACCGGTGCGCGAAATCGCATGGAGGCCGAGCTGCGCGCCGCGCCGCGCTCGCCGCAGGTGGCGGCCACGGCCCGCGAGGCGCCTGCCGGCGCCGCCTGAGCCATCCGCGCCGCGCGCGGCCGCCCCGCGCGGCCGGCGCTGGCTTCCGGGACGCCGGATCGCGCAGGATCTCAGGGTCAGTCCTTTTCCCCCCCGGGAGCCGCGCCGGCGCATGTCGACCCAGAACAGCCGCGCCGCGCCCGGGGGAGACCGGCCGCTGGCCGGCATCCTGCACATGGTCGGCGCGGCCTTCGCCCTTTCCGGCATCGACGTGCTCGCGAAGTTTGCGGTCGCCGGCATCCCGGTCCTCCAGATGCTCGCGCTGCGCTCTGCGTTCGTGATGCTGGTGCTGATCCCGTACTTCATGCGCGCGGGCGGGCTTTCGCTGTTCCGCACCGGGCAGGCGCGGCTCCACCTCGCGCGGCTCGTCTTCATGTTCTTCGCCATCCTCGCCTTCTTCCACGCGCTGAGCGAATTGCCGCTCGCCATGGTCGTGGCGCTGGGCTTCTCGACGCCGATCTTCGTGACCGCGCTGTCGCGCCCGATGCTGGGCGAACCCGTCGATGGCGCGCGCTGGGCAGCGGTGCTGTTCGGCTTCGCGGGCACGGTCGTGGTCGTGAACCCGGCCATGGCCGGCTTCTCGCCGATCGCGCTCCTGCCGCTGATGTCGGCGATGGGCTGGGCGATGGTCCAGTTGCTGGCGCGCAAGCTGACGCGCACGGACAGCGACGCGACGATCCTCGCCTACCTGAACACGGGGCTCGTGCTGGCCTTCGGCGCGCTGGCGCCGCTGGCCTGGGTCGACATCGAGGCCTCCGCCGTCGGGGTCTGCTTCCTCCTCGGCGTGCTCATGGTCGCGGCGCAATGGCTGATGCTGCGCGCGATCCGGCTGGCGCCCATCGCGACCGTGACGCCGTTCCAGTACCTCGAGCTCCCGCTCGCCGTCGCCTTCGGCTGGGCGATCTGGAGCGAGTGGCCCGGGCCGCATGTCTTCGCCGGCGCGGCGATGATCGTGGCCAGCGGCCTTTTCGTCGTCTGGACGGAGCGGCGCCGGGCGCGCGCCGCGCGGGTGGCGGCGTGAGCGCGCCCGCCCAGGCCGACCGGCCCCTGGCGGGCGTGGCGTTCATCGTCGTGGCCTTCGCCTGCCTTGGGGTCAGCGACGCGCTCGCCAAGGCGGGGCTGTCGGCGATGTCGGTCGCGCAGATGCTGGCGATCCGCAGCCTGCTCGTCCTCGCCCTGCTGCTGCCCTGGGCGGCGCTGGCGGGCGGCCTTTCCGTCCTGCGCACCAGCCGCCCCCGCGACCACGCGATCCGCGTCGCGTGGTCGATCGTCTCGATGGCGTGCTTCTTCGAGGCCCTGCGCCATCTCGAGCTGGCGACGGCGATCGCGATCGGCTTCGTCTCGCCGCTGATCATGACCGCGCTGTCGGTGCCGATGCTGGGCGAGCGGGTCGGCGCGCATCGCTGGGCCGCGATCGCCATCGGCTTCGCGGGCGCGCTGGTGATCGTCCGGCCGGGCGCGGACGGCTTCCAGCCCGCCGCGCTGCTCTGCCTCGCGGCCGCCGCGTCCTGGGCCGTGAGCATGGTCTATGTGCGCCGCCTGTCGCGGACGGACGGCGAGATATCGATGATGGTCTTCCAGAACGCGGCCGTGCTGGTCGTCATGTCCGCGATCGCGCCCTTCGCGTGGACGACGCCGGAGGCGGACGACCTGCTCCTGGTCGCCGGCATGGCGGCGGCGATCGTCGCCGGCCAGTGGTTCATGTTCCGCGCCTTCCGCCGGGCGCCGGTCGGCCTGGTCGCGCCCTTCCAGTACTCGGAGATCGCCTGGGCGACGATCCTGGGCTGGATCTTCTGGCGCGAGTTCCCGGGACCGCATGTCTGGGCCGGGACGGCGATCCTGGTCGCCAGCGGCCTCTACGTGATCTGGCGCGAGCGGGTCCGCGCGGCAGCCGCCGCCGGGCAGGCGCCCGCAGGCTAGTATGCCGCCCGTGACGCCCGCATCGATTCGCCGCGCCCTCCTCTGCCTGCCGCTGCTCGCCCTGCCGGTCCTCGCGGGCTGCGCGCCCGAGCCGCTGCCCGCGCCGGGCGCCGGGGAACCGCCGCCCGCGCCGATGAGCGCCGTGGAGCGCGGACGCGCAGTCGCCGCGCGAGGCTGTGCGCTCTGCCACCAGGTCCTGCCCGACCTGCCGCCGGCGCAGGAGGTGGCGGCACCGAGCTTCATGGAGGTCGCGAACCTTCCCGGCCGCAACCGCGGCTACCTCCGCGGCTTCGCCACGCGGCGCCACGTCGTCGAGACGATGGGCGAGCCGAAGCCGGTGATGCCGACCTTCTTCCTGTCGCCCGAGGAGCGCGAGGACGTCATAGCGTTCATCCTCTCCTACCAGCGCCCGGACGCGCCGAGCCACGCGCCGCCCGAGCCGATCGAGCCCTTCGAGTGAGGGCGCGCCGGTGACGCGCGATTGCGCGCGCCGCCGGCGCTCCGTACCTTCAGACCAAGCCACCAGCACCGGAGACCGAGATGGCACTTCCCGCCCTGCAGCCCGTCGAGCCGAGCGCGCGCGACGCCGCCATCGCCGAACTGCGTGCGCGCTTCGGCGACCGCTGCTCGACCGCGGCCTCGGTCCGCGAGCAGCACGGCAAGGACGAATCCTGGCACCAGCCCGCGCCGCCCGACGCGGTCGTCTTCGCGCGCTCGACCGAGGAGGTGAGCGACGCCGTCCGGATCTGCGCGGCGCACAAGGTGCCGATCGTGCCGTTCGGCACCGGCACCTCGCTCGAGGGCGGCGTCGCCGCGCTTCGCGGCGGCGTGTGCATCGACGTCTCGCAAATGAATCGCGTCGTGCGCGTGTCCGTCGAGGACCTCGACTGCACGGTCGAGGCCGGCGTGACCCGCAAGGCGCTCAACGAGCACCTGCGCGACACGGGCCTGTTCTTCCCGATCGACCCGGGCGCCGACGCCTCGCTGGGCGGCATGGCGGCGACGCGCGCCTCCGGCACCAACGCGGTGCGCTACGGCACGATGCGCGAGAACGTGCTCTCGCTCACCGTCGTGCTGCCCGATGGCCGCATCGTCAGGACGGCGCGGCGGTCGCGCAAGTCGGCGGCCGGCTACGACCTGACGCGGCTGTTCGTCGGCTCCGAGGGCACGCTCGGCGTCATCACCGAGGTGACGCTGCGGCTCTACGGCATCCCCGCCGCGATCAGCTCGGCGATGTGCTCGTTCCCTAGCGTGAAGGCGGCCGTC
>VGDA01000423.1 GCA_016869915.1 Alphaproteobacteria bacterium | reverse complement strand
CCTGCTCCGAATGCGCCATGATGCGCACGATGCCCAGCGCCTCGAACTCGACGAGCGCGCGGCGCAGGATCGCGTCGACAAAGAAGACATGCGTGACGCCCTGGCCATGCAGGGCCTCGGCGAGGAAGCGCGCGCCGGTCATCGGTTCGGCCATGGACGCCTCCTCGAGAGTGGCGGTGCGCGGCGTCAGAACGCCTTGCGCGTGCCCGGCCGGTGGCGGTTCGACGGCACGAAGCCCGAGCGCGCGGCCTCGCGCGTCGCGCGCACCCAGACCTCGCGGCCGGGATGCAGGCCGCCGCCGCGCACGGCCGGGACGGACATGTGGCGGGCGCGATGCAGCAGGCGCGTGTCGGCGATGCCGCAATTCGGGTGGATGCCGCCATTGGCGGCCACGGCCTTCTCCCACGCGGCCTTGCGCCGCGCGAGCGTCGCGGCGTCCCTGAGCGCCGTGCAGTCGAGCGTGTTCGCGTTGAGGTCGGCGACGATCTCGTCGCCGTCCTCGATGAAGGCGATCGGCCCGCCCAGCGCCGCCTCGGGGCCGACATGGCCGATCACCAGGCCGACCGAGCCGCCGGAGAAGCGCGCGTCGGTCATCAGCGCGACGACGATGCCGCGCTCGCGGCACAGCGTGGTGATGCGCGAGGTCGGGTCGAGCATCTCGGGCATGCCCGGCGCGCCGCTCGGCCCCTCGTAGCGCACGATGATCATGTCGTGGTTGCGGAAGGAATCCGGCGCCTTGTCGAGCGCCTCGAGCAGCCCGCGCTCGCCCTCGAAGACGCGCGCGCGGCCGCGGAAGACGTTGTCCTCCAGCCCGCCCTCGACGCCGGCGAGCTTCAGGATCGCGGAGAAGTCCGGCGACAGGTTGCCGCCGAGCATGCGCAGGCCGCCGGTCGGCTTGTAGGGCTTCGCGACGGAGTGGACGACCTCGCCATCCGGCGCGGGCGGGGCGAGGCGCGCGACCTGCGCGGCCAGCGTCTCGCCGGTGCAGGTCATGACGTCGCCGTTGAGCAGCCCGGCGTCGAGCAGCTCGCGCACGATGACCTGGATGCCGCCGACGCGGTCGATGTCGACCATCGAGTGCTTGCCGTAGGGGCGCGCGTTGGTGAGCACGGGCACGACGTGCTGCGAGAGGTGGTTGAACTCCTCCGGCGTCATCACGTCCTTCCAGAAGTCGGCGTAGCCGGCCGCGCGCGCGATCTCCGGCACGTGCAGCACGACGTTGGTCGAGCCGCCGATCGCCATCGAGACGATCACCGCGTTGCGCAGCGAATCGCGCACGACGATGTCGCGCGGCCCGAGGCCCTTCTCGATCATGCGCGCGAGGTGCGAGACCAGCTCGACGGGGAAGTCCTTCGTGCGCCGCGGGTCGTCGGAGGGCGCGGCCACCATGTGCAGCGGCTGCATGCCGACGACGCCGATGAAGGTCTGCATCGTGTTGTAGGTGAACATGCCGCCGCAGCTGCCGATGCCGGGGCAGGCGTTGCACGCGATGCGGTGCCGCAGCTCGGGATCCGGGTGGCCGGCGACCTGGTAGGCGCTGACGATGTCGAGCGCCTCGCCGGTCGCGGGGTCCTTGCCGGGGCGGATCGTGCCGTCGGACATGATGATGCCCGGCTGGTCGTGCTCGAGCAGCGCGGCGAGCGTGCCGACGGGCGGCTTGTCGCAGGCGACGACGGCGATCGTGCCGGCGAGGCCGGTCGCCTCGAGATGCTCGCACAGCGCGTCGTTGGTCACCTCGCGGCCGATCAGCGAGTAGCGCATCTCGCGCGTGCCGTTGCGGATGCCGTCGGAGGTCGCGATCGTGTACTCGGGCTGCACGAGGCGGAGCCTCAGCTGGCCCTCGCCCTTGCCGATGCGCGCCTTGAGCGCGGCGTGGATCGCGTCGACCTTCTCGACGACGCCGAGATAGCACTGGCTGTCGCCCTTCGTGCCGACGACGCCGACCGAGGGCTCGTGGATCAGGTCGGGGTCGGTGCCGAGCACCCTCGCCATCCCGATGGTCTGGGCCGAGCGGCCGGGGTGGCGGTCGATGAGCACGATCTTGGAAGCGGTCACGATGGATCCCTCGGGCCTGAGTTTGGGCGGGGCAGGAACGCGCGCCGTCCCATGGACCGCGCGGCGCCGGATTTTATGGCCGGTATGCCGCCGTGGATGCAAGGTTCGAGGCGCTCCAGAGGACATGGTCGGCGCCGTCCCGCATTGTCGCGCCAGCCAGGGCCAGTCGATCTTTCCTGTCAGCCCGGCGGCTGCGGTCCGCTGCGCCTCCTCGAAGAGCGTGTCGTTTCCACCAGTACCGCCGCGCCCTCAGATCTTCACGCTCATGCCGCCGTCGACGACGAGGACATGGCCGGTGCAGTAGGCGGAGGCGTCGCTCGCGAGGAAGACGACCGCGCCGTCGAGCTCGTCCTCGCGGCCCCAGCGGCGCAGCGCGGTGCGCGCGGCGAACCAGTCGCGCCGCTCGGGGTCGGCGCGCAGGGGCGTCGACATGTTGTCCGGCGTCATCATGTAGCCCGGCGCGATGGCGTTCACCGTGACGCCGCGCGGGCCCCATTCGACGGCCAGCGCGCGCGTCATGCCCTCGAGCCCGGCCTTCGCGGCGCAGTAGCTCGCATTGGCCTCGCGGGCGACATGCGCGTTGATCGAGGAGATGTTCACCACCCGGCCCCAGCCGCGGCGCAGCATGCCGACCGACGCGGCGCGCGCGAGGCGGAAGCAGGCGTTCAGGTCGACCTCGACGATCTCCGCCCATTGCGCGTCGGTCGTCTCGCTCGCCGTGACGCCGTTCCCGTAGCCGGCGTTGTTCACGAGGATGTCGAGATGGCCGCGCTCCGCCTCGATGCGGTCGATCGCGGCCAGCGCCGCCGCGGCATCGGTCGTGTCGAAGGCCATCGCGCTCGCGCCGCCCCCGATGTCCGCGATCGCCGCGCATGTCGCCTCGATGCCCGCCTCGTTGCGGCCATTGACCACGACATGCGCGCCGCAGCGCGCGAGCGCGAGCGCCATCGCGCGCCCAAGGCCGCGCGACGCGCCGGTCACGAGCGCGACACGGCCCGCGAGCGAGAAGATCCCCGTCATCCACGTCCTCCATCCCGTCGCCGCGGTGCCGCGCTTGCCGCGGCGGCTGAACGCCGGCGCCCGCGGCTACATCATCTTGCGCGGCAGCCAGAGCGCGAGGTCGGGCACGAAGAAGAGCAGCGCGACCATCAGGCACATCAGCAGGAAGAACGGGAAGGCCACCCAGCCGATATAGGTGATCTGGTGGCCGGTCATGCCCTGCAGCACGAACAGGTTGAAGCCCACGGGCGGCGTGATCTGCGCCATCTCGACGACGATGACGACGAAGATGCCGAACCAGACGAGGTCGAACCCCGCGCGCTCGATCGTCGGCATCACCACCGCCATGGTCAGCACGACCATCGAGATGCCGTCGAGGAAGCAGCCGAGCACGGAGTAGAACACCGTGAGGATCAGGATCAGCATCCCGGGCCCGAGG
>VGDA01000422.1 GCA_016869915.1 Alphaproteobacteria bacterium | reverse complement strand
CGCGTCCTCCGGCAGGTGGTGGCGCCAGAAGCAGCCATTCTCGACGTAGCGCGCGAGCTGGTCCTTGTTCGGCGCGCCCTTGCCCGGCGAGCTGCCATCCGCGCCGCGCCAGCCCGCGAGCGGCCCGATGCCGGGCCGGCGCTCGTGCTTGACGATATAGTCCGCGTAGAGGCCGGGGAATTTCGCGCTGCCGTCCTCGCGCACGAAGCCGGGCAGCTTGAGCCGCGCGCCAAGGTCGACGATCACGTCCTGGAAGGCGCGCACGTCGCGGTCCGGCTTGAGCACGGGCTGGCGGATCGCGTCGCCGGGCCCCTCCGCCGAACCGATCGGGCGGTCGAGGATCGAGATGCAGTCCCAGCGCTCGAGATAGGTCGTGTCCGGCAGCACGAGGTCCGCGTAGGCGACGGTCTCGGAGTAGAAGGCGTCGGAGTAGATGATCCTGGGTATGCGGTACTCGCCGTCGGGGCCGCGGTCGGTGAGCATCTTCGCCGTGCCGGCGCTGTTCATCGCCGAGTTCCACGACATGTTGGCCATGTACATGAACAGCACGTCGATCGGGTACGGATCGCCGGCATGCGCGTTGGCGATGACGAGATGCATCAGCCCGTGCGCGGAGATCGGCGCTTCCCAGCTATAGGCCTTGTCGATGCGCGTGGCATTGCCCTCCGCGTCGACGAGCAGGTCCTCGGGGCCGAGCGGGAAGCCGAGCGGCATGCCGCCCAGAGGCGTGTTCGGCGCGACCGTCTTGCCCGCGGGCTTCGGCCCGCCCGGCATCGGCTTCGGGTAGGGCGCCTTGTAGCGCCAGCTGCCGGGCCGGTCGACGGCGCCCAGCAGCATCTGCAGGACATGGATCGCGCGGCAGGTCTGGAACCCGTTCGAATGTGCGGAGACGCCGCGCATCGCGTGGAACGAGACCGGGCGCCCGACCATCGTCTCGTGGCGGCGGCCGGCCCAGTCGGTCCAGGGCTGGTCGAGCTCGAGCTTCTGCTCGAACGCGGCGTCGACGAGCTCGGCCGCGATGCGGCGGATCGTGTCGGCGTCGACGCCGCAGCGCGACGCGACCGCGTCGGCGGCGTGCGAGGGATCGAGGTAGCGCTCGGCGATCAGCTGGAACACGGGCACGCAGCGGCCCCAGTCCGGCAGCTCGACCTCGCCCGCGAGGCGCGGGTGGATGCCCGCGTCGGTGGCGCAGACGGCCTCGCCCCTGACGGAATCCCAGCACAGCGGGCGGCCAGCGGGGTCGCGGGCGAAGAGCCCGTCATTGGCGCTGCCCGGCTCGCGCACGACCAGCCAGGGCGCGTTGGTGTAGCTGGCGAGGAAGTCGAGGTCGAGGCGATCGGCCTTCAGGATCTCGTGGATCAGCGCGATGACGAAGAGGCCGTCGGTGCCGGGCCGGATGCCGACCCATTCGTCCGCGACGGCGGAGTAGCCGGTGCGCACGGGATTGACCGACACGAACTTCGCGCCGCGCGCCTTGAGCCGCGACAGCCCGATCTTGATCGGGTTGGAATCGTGGTCCTCGGCGACGCCGAACATGAGCAGGTAGCGCGCGTGCTCCCAGTCGGGCTCGCCGAACTCCCAGAAGCTGCCGCCGATCGAGTAGAGCCCGGCCGCGGCCATGTTGACCGAGCAGAATCCCCCATGCGCGGCGAAGTTGGGCGTGCCGAACTGCGCGGCCCACCAGCCGGTGAGGGACTGGCTCTGGTCGCGGCCGGTGAAGAAGGCGAGCTTGCGCGGGTCGCTGGCGCGCACGTCGCCCAGCCACTTCGTCGCGAGCTCCATCGCCTCGGTCCAGGAGATCTCCTTGAACTCGCCCGCGCCGCGCTCGCCCACGCGCAGCAGCGGCGAGGAGAGCCGCGCCGGCGAGTAGTGCTGCATGATGCCGGCCGAACCCTTGGCGCAGAGCACGCCGCGGTTCACGGGATGGCGCCTGTTGCCCTCGATGTAGCGGATGCGGCCGTCGCGCAGGTGCACCTTGATGCCGCAGCGGCAGGCGCACATGTAGCAGGTCGTCTCCTTGACCTCGTCGGCCACGCGCGGGGAAAGATCGATGGCCGGATCGCCTTCGGGCGGCGTCATGTCTGCATGTTCCTCTCGTTGGCGCGACTTTGGCCGCTGCGCGGCCGCGGGTCAAAGATTCGCTGCCGCCGTCAGATCACGTTGAGCTCGCGCACCGGCCTGCGATCGCGGATACGTTCGTAGCCGAAGAGCGAGACGTCGATCGTCCTGTACGCGCCATGCACGAGCAGTTCGCCGACGGCGCGGCCCGCTGCCGCGGCCTGCTGCATGCCGTGGCCCGAGAAGCCGGTGACGAAGACCAGGTTGGCGATCTCCGGATGCCGGCCGATCACCGCGTTGTGGTCGAGCGTGTTGACCTCGTAGTGGCCGGCCCAGCCGCCGGAGAGGCGCAGTTGCTCGAAGGCGGGGATGCGCGCGGCGATGGTCGGCCAGATCGGATCGTCGAAGAAATGGTGGTCCATCTCGAAATCCGACGGATCCGCGTCCGCGTCCTCGTGGTCGGGCGGCGAGACGCCGGCGACGAAGCCGTCGCCCTCGGGCCTCACCCAGACGCCGTTGGCGTCGATCACCAGCGGGCAGCGTGGCAGCACCGCGGGCGAGCGGAACACGAAGACGGTGCGCTTGCGCGGGCGGACGGGAAGCTCGACGCCGGCGAGCGCGGCGACGACGCCGGAGGAGGGGCCCGCGGCGAGCACCATCGCGCCGCAGGCGATGCGCGTGCCGTCGGCGAGGCGCACGGCGGCGACGCGCGGGCCGGACTTCTCGACGCCGACGACCTCGCCATGCACGTAGCGCGCGCCGATCGAGGCGGCCTTGCGGCGGAAGGCCTGCATGAGCGCGGGCCCGTCGAAGGACCCTTCGCCCGTCAGGCCGAAACCCGCGGCCGCGACGCCGTCGGTCTCGATCCAGGGGAAGCGCTGCTTCATCTCGGCGGGCGACAGCACGGTCGTGTCGGCGCCATGCGCGCGCTGCAACGCCACGTTGCGCCTGAGCAGCTCCTCGTGCGCGGCGGTCGCCATGATGAGGTAGCCGGGCTCGCGCAGGCCGATCGAGAGCGTCTCGCCCGGCAGGGCGAGGTGGCGCCCGATGTCGCGCAGGAAGCCGATGCCGAAGAGCGAGAGCTGGATGTTCAGCGGCGTCGAGAATTGCTGGCGGATGGAACTCGCGGACAGCGCGGAGCTCGCGAAGCGATAGGTGGGATCCTTCTCGACCACGGTCACGCGGCCGGTGAAGCCGGGATCGGAGAGGAGGAAGAAGGCGGTGGCGCTTCCCATCACGCCGCCGCCGACGATCACGATGTCGGACGAGCCATGCATCGCGCCATCTTCTGCCTGCGCGCCGCCGCGTCAAGCGCATGTCCAGGACGGGGCCCGGGCGAGCCGGCCCTTCGCGGCGGCGCGCGGCTCTGCTATCGAGCGCCATGGCCAGGCTGGACCTCGAAAACGACCTGAAGGCGCTTGCCCGCCGCGACCGCGACGTCGCGCGCGAGTTG
>VGDA01000421.1 GCA_016869915.1 Alphaproteobacteria bacterium | reverse complement strand
GGCGCCGGAACTGGCGGCCGACATCGTCGACAAGGGCATCGTGCTGACCGGGGGCGGCGCGCTGCTCTCCAACCTTGACGTCGTGCTGCGCAACGCGACCGGCCTGCCGGTCTCGGTCGCCGACGACCCGCTCACCTGCGTGGCGCTCGGCACCGGGCGCTGCCTCGAGGAGATGAAGACGCTGCGAAACGTCCTCATCTCGATGTACTGAGGATCGCGCGGTCGCGACGAGTCGCGAACGCTGCGCGACGCGGGCAGCCGGGCCCGCGACCTGACCGACGCGAGGCGACCACGTGGCTTTCAGGCGACAGGGAAGTGTGACGCGACTGGCCGCCCCGTTCCGCGGGCTGGCGCAGCGCAACGCCGCGCTGGGCCTGGTCCTGCTCTGCGCCGTGCTGATCGTGGTCGGCCGCGCGGAGCCGCGCGTGCTCGAGCGCCTGCGCACGCTCGTCCTCGACGTCGCCGGGCCGGTCGCCGACGCCGTCTCGCAGCCCGTCGTCGCGAGCCAGCGCGTCGCGGACCGCATCGCGGAGCTCCTCTCGCTCCATTCCGAGAACGCGATCCTGCGCGAGGAGAACGCCCGCCTCGCCCAGTGGCAGGTGGTCGCGCGCTCGCTCGACGCCGAGAACCGCGAGCTGCGCCGGCTCCTGCAGGTCCCGGGCGACCCGCCGCTCGGCTTCGTCACCGGCCGCGTGGTCGCGAATTCCGGCGGCTCCTTCGTCCATTCCGTGCTGGTGCTCGCGGGATCCGGCGACGGTGCGGCCAAGGGCCATGTCGCGGTCGCCGCCGATGGCCTCGCCGGCCGCGTGACGGAGATCGGCGAGCGTGCCGCGCGCGTGCTGCTGCTCACCGACATGAACTCGAACGTCCCCGTCGTCCTCGAGCGCAGCCGCGAGCGCGCCATCGCGGCCGGCGACAACTCCGGCCGCCTGCGCCTGCTCTTCCTCGCGCCCGCCGCGCAGCCGCAGATCGGCGACCGCATCGTGACCTCGGGCCATGGCGGCGTCTTCCCGCCGGGCATCCCGGTCGGGGCGGTGGTCGGTTTCCGCGACGGCATCGCGCTGGTGCAGCCCTTCGTCGAGGCGGCGCGGCTGGAGTACGTGAGACTGGTCGACTACGGCCTAGGCGGCATACTCCCGCAGCCCGCGCCGCCGCCGGCGCGGTCGCGCGGCAGATGAGGGCGCCGCTCCTCCAGCGCGTCGATGCCTGGCTGCGACAGGCCCTGCCGGGCCTGCTCACCCTCCTGCTCGTGCTGTTCTCCGTCGCTCCTCTCCGACTGCCCGACTACGCGGCCGTGACGCCGGGGCTCGTGCTGATCTCGGTCTTCTACTGGACGGTGCATCGCCCGGACCTGTTCCGTCCCTGGCATGCCTGCGTCCTCGGCCTGCTGGACGACGTGCTCTCGGGCGGCGCGCTCGGCGTGAACGCGATGGTCCTCGTCCTCGTGCACTGGAGCGTCGTCGCGCAGCACCGCTTCTTCGTCGGCAAGGGCTTCGCGCTGGTCTGGGGCGCCTTCGGCGTCGTCGCGCCGCTCGCGATCGCGCTCACCGCGATGCTGTCGCTGCTCGCGGCGCGCGTCCTTCCCGACCCGGCCGTGGTGCTGGTGCAGGCGCTCCTGACCGTCGCGCTCTACCCGCCGGTGGCCTGGGTGCTGGGCCGCGCGCAGCGCCTCTTCCTCGCGGGGCGCTGACGCCATGGGCCGCCAGCAGGGTCGCGCGAGGACCTTCACGCGCCGCTCGCTCCTGCTGCTGGGCGGACAGCTCGGCCTGTTCGGCGTCCTCGCCGGCAGGCTCTACTGGCTGCAGGTCGTCGAGAGCGAGAAGTACCAGACCCTCTCCGACACCAACCGCATCAGCCTTCGCCTCGTCCCGCCGGTGCGCGGCCGCGTCCTCGACCGCGAGGGCGAGCCGCTGGCCGTCAACCGGCCCAACTACCGCATCGTCGTGGTCCCGGAGCTGACCGGCAATGTCGGCGCAACGCTCGATGCGCTCGCGACCCTGCTGCCGGTCGGCGAGGCGGACCGGCGGCGCATCATGCGCGACGTCGCCCGCAAGCGGCGCTTCCTGCCGATCGTCGTGAGGGAGAACCTGTCCTGGGAGGATGTCGGCCGCGTCGCCGTCAACACGCAGGACCTGCCCGGCGTCCAGTTCGACGTCGGCTTCGCGCGCGAATACCCCCGCGGCATGGATTTCGCGCATGTCGTCGGCTATGTCGCGCCGCCTGCCGAGGCGGACCTGACCGGCGACCCGCTCCTCGAGCTCCCGGACTTCAGGATCGGCCGCAACGGGATCGAGCGCGTCTACGACCTCGCCATGCGCGGGCGCGGCGGCACCAGCCAGCTGGAGGTCAACGCGGTGGGCCGGCCGATCCGCGAGCTTGACCGCGTCGATGGCGATCCCGGCCAGGATGTCGCGCTCACGATCGACGCGGGCCTGCAGCGCTTCTGCATGCAGCGCCTCTCGCAGGAGGAGAGCGGCGCCGCCGTGGTGATGGAGGTCGAGACCGGCGAAGTCCTCGCCTCGTCCTCCTGGCCGAGCTTCGACCCCAACGAGTTCGCGACCGGAATCCCGGCGGGGCTGTGGCGCGAGTTGCTCGCCGACACGCGCGGGCCGCTCACCAACAAGGTCGTGTCGGGCCAGTACGCGCCCGGCTCGACCTACAAGATGGTGGTGGCGCTGGCCGGGCTCGAGGCAGGCGTGATCGCGCCGGACCACCGGATCCATTGCCCCGGCCACATGGACCTCGGCGACAACCGGTTCCATTGCGGGCGGCGCGGCGGGCATGGCGCGGTCGACATGGTCGAGGCGATCCAGCAATCCTGCGACGTCTATTTCTACGAACTCTCGCGGCGCGTCGGCATCGACCGCATCTCCGCGATGTCGCGGCGCTTCGGCCTCGGCCAGTCGCTTGGCATAGACGTGCCGGGCGAGCGCGCGGGGCTGATGCCGACGCGCGCCTGGAAGGAGGCGATCCACGGCAAGCCCTGGGCGCAGGGCGACACGCTGGTCGCGGGGATCGGCCAAGGCTTCGTGCTCGCGACGCCCCTGCAGATGGCGGTGATGACCGCGCGGATGGCGAATGGCGGCCGCGCCGTCGAGCCGCATTTCGCGCGCCAGCGCATCGAGGGCGGCTCGCTCGTCGATCGCGTCGAGGAGCCGGCCCCCTCGCTCGGCATCCCGCAGCGCCACCTCGCCGTCGTCCTCAAGGCGATGTCGAGCGTGGTCAACGACCCACGCGGCACCGCCTTCCGCGCGCGCATCGACGAGCCCGAGCTCGCCATGGGCGGCAAGACCGGCACGTCGCAGGTGCGCCGGATCACCGCGCAGGAGCGCGCCACCGGCATGCGCCGCCCGCACGAGGTCCCCTGGAACGAGCGCGACCACGCGCTCTTCGTCGGCTTCGCGCCGGTGCGCGAGCCCCGCTATGCCTGCGCCGTCATCGTCGAGCACGGCGGCGGCGGGTCCGCCGTCGCGGCGCCGATCGCGCGCGACATCCTGCTGGAGGCGCAGAGGCGC
>VGDA01000420.1 GCA_016869915.1 Alphaproteobacteria bacterium | reverse complement strand
GAGCTGCCGGTGTCGCCGGTGGAGACCGTCCGGCGCTGGGGATCGGATCGCCTCGCCGCGAACGGCGACACCGGCCATGCCGCGGTCTTCATCGTCCGCGAGGCGGCGATGACGGAGACCGAGCTCAGGAAGGAGACCGGGCTTCGCGCGACGATGACCACCCAGCAGGACATGCGCTACGACCTCGTCCTCGCGGCCACGATCGAGGTCCGCGATTCGCGCAGCGGCGTCGTGGTCGCGAGCTGCGACGCGCGCGCCGCGGGCTCGCGCTCCGTCGCCGAGGGCATCGCGCTCGCGGCGCGCGAGCGCGCCTGGTACGGGCTGACCGAGCAGGTGATGGAGACGCTCGACGCCGAGCTCGAGCGACAGGTCCGCGCGCATCTGGCGCCATTCCTGCGCTGAGGCGCGGTCCCCGGCGCCGCGTCAGTCGCGCCAGAAGCGCAGGCTGAAAAGCACGAGGACGGTGATCAGCTCGAGCCGGCCCAGCAGCATCGCGGCCGAGAGGATCCATTTCGCCGACTGCGGCAGCGGCGCGAAGCTGCCGGATGGCCCGATCACCTCGCCGAGGCCGGGCCCGACATTCGCGAGCGCCGTCGCCGCGCCGGTGAGCGCGGTGACGAGGTCGAGGCCGCAGAGCGCGAGCGCCGCGGCCGTCGCCCCCCAGGAGAAGCCGAAGAGCGCCACGAAGGCGAGCACCGACTGGGCGATCGCATCGGTGATTGGCTTGCCGTTGTACTTCGCGACGAACACGCCCGAGGGCACGAGCGCATGGCGCATCTGCGCGCGCCCGACCTCGAACAGGACCTGGAAGCGGAAGATCTTGATCCCGCCCGCGGTCGAGCCGGAGCAGCCGCCGACGAAGGTCAGCATGAAGACGAGGACGAGGGGGAACGCCCCCCATGCTCCCCAGTCGGTCGAGGAGAAGCCAGTGGTCGTGACCAGCGAGGCGACCGTGAACGTCGCATGGCGCAGCGCGTAGGCGAGTTCGCGGCCCTCCACCAGCACCAGCCACGCGCTGATGGCGATCGAGAACGCGACGAAGACGCCAAGATATGCGCGCAGCTGGCGATCCCGCAGGAAGGATCGCGGGTCTCCCTGCCAGCAGCGCAGGAAGAGCGTCATGGTAAGGCCGCCGCACAGCATGAATGCGGTGCAGGTCGCCTCGAGGAACGCGGAATCGAAACGGGCGAAGGATGAATCGGACGTCGAGAAGCCGGCGGTGGCCATCGCCGAGATGGCGTGGTTGAGGGCGTCGAAGCCGGACATGCCCCCCAGCCAGAAGGCGATGGCGCACAGGGAGGTCAGGCTGGCGTAGACGATCATGATCCCCGTGGCGATCTGCGTCGCGCGCGGCAGCACCTTCTCCGACTTGTCCGAGGATTCGAGGCGGAAGAGCTGCATCCCGCCGACGCGCAGCATCGGCAGGATCGCGACCGCCAGCACGATGATGCCGACGCCGCCGAGCAGGTGCAGGAGCGAGCGCCAGAGCAGGATGCCGGCGCCGGTGCGATCGAGGCCGACGATCACGGTCGAGCCCGTCGTCGTCAGGCCGGACATGGCCTCGAAATAGGCGTCGGCGTAGGGCAGCGCGGTCGAGCCGTGGACGAAGGGCAGCGCGCCGAAGGCCGCGACCACGATCCAGGACGTCGTGGTCAGCAGGAAGGCCTGGCGCAGGTTGAAGCCCATGCGCGGCGCGCGCGCGGCGAGCATCAGGCCGACTCCAACGAAGGCGGTGAAGCCGGCGCAGGCCTTGAAGACCCTCGCGTCGGGCCCGCCCGAGGCCATGTCGGCGAGGGCCGGCAGGAGCATGACGGCGGCCAGCATGGCCAGCATCACGCCGTTGACGAAGGCGACGGGCCTCGCGTCGGGCATGGCGCGGGCTCCGCCGCCGCCTCAGACCCCGCCGCGCGGGCCTGGCGCGGTGCCGATCACCGCCAGGAACTCGCGGCGCGTCGCCGCGTCGTCGCGGAAGGCGCCGAGCATCTGGCTGGTGATCATGCTCACGCCCGGCTTGCGGATGCCACGCGTGGTCATGCACTGGTGCGTGGCGTCGACCACCACGGCGACGCCGCGCGGGCGCAGCACGTCCTGGATCGCGTTGGCGATCTGCGCCGTCATCTTCTCCTGGATCTGCAGGCGCTTGGCGTAGAGCTCGATCACCCGCGCGATCTTCGAGATGCCGACGACGCGGCGGTCGGGCAGGTAGGCGCAATGCGCCACGCCGATGATCGGCGCGACATGGTGCTCGCAGTAGGATTCTAAGCGGATGTCGCGCAGCACGACCATCTCGTCGTAGCCCGCGGTCTCCTCGAAGGTGCGCTCGAGGATCGCCACCGGGTCCTCGTTGTAGCCCGCGAACCATTCCTCGTAGGCGCGCACGACGCGGTCGGGCGTGCCGAGCAGGCCTTCGCGCGCGGGATCGTCGCCGGCCCAGCGCAGCAGGGTGCGCACGGCCTCCTCTGCCTGCGCGCGCGTCGGGCGCGCGGCCGCAGGCGGCGTCGGGCTCTTGCGCTTCACGGGTGGGCTCCTGTTCTGCGGCGCGGCTTCAGTTCAGCCGCACCGCCTGGTGTGGGGAATCGAGCGAGAAGGCTGGAATGCGCACCTCGAGGCGCGCGCCGTCCTCGCCCTCCATCTGGTAGGCGCCGCGCATGATGCCCGAGGGCGTCGAGAGCGGCGTGCCGGAATTGTACTCGTAGCTGCCGCCCGGCGGCAGCCTCGGCTGCTCGCCGACCACGCCGGCGCCGCGCACCTCCTGCACCCGGCCGCGCGCGTCGGTGATGTGCCACCAGCGGCTGCGCAGCGTCACCGCGCGGTCGCTGCCGTTCTCGATGCGCACGAAATAGGCCCAGACATAGCGGTTCTCCGCCGGGGCGGACTGCTCGTCCAGGAACACGGGCCGCACGGTGACCGTGATGCCGTGCGTGGTCTCGCTGTACATGCGGGCGTCGCCCTTCTCGGCCGGCGGGTGGGGGGCAGCGATTCTATGTGCCGCGCGCCCCTTGTCCAGCCACCCCCCCGGCCTCCTCACGCCGCGTCGAGGGCCTGCGCGAGGTCGGCCTCGAGGTCCGCGAGGTCCTCCAGCCCGACCGAGAGCCGGACCGTCCCGGCGTCGATGCCGAGATGGGTGCGCTCGGCCTCGGTCAGCCGCTGGTGCGTCGTGGTCGCGGGATGGCAGGTCAGGCTCTTCGAATCGCCGAGGTTGTTCGAGATGTCGACGATCTCGAGCGCGTCCAGGAAGCGGAATGCCGCCTCCTTGCCGCCGCGGAAGCCGAGCGTGACGATCGTGCCGCCGGCCGACATCTGCGCGCGCGCGAGCGCGTGCTGCGGATGCGATTCGAGGAACGGGTAGCGCAGCCGCGCCAGCTTCGGGTGGCCCTCGAAGCGGCGCGCGAGCGCCAGCGCGCTTGCGCAGGACGCCGCGACGCGCAGGTCGAGCGTCTCCAGGCCCTTGGCGAGGGTCCAGGCGTTGAAGGGCGAGAGCGCCGGCCCGGTATGGCGCAGGAAGGGCACGAGCTCCGCC
>VGDA01000419.1 GCA_016869915.1 Alphaproteobacteria bacterium | reverse complement strand
CTAGGCTGCAGTCGGGGCAAGGGGGAGGAGGGCGATGATCCGATGCGCGGCCGACGGGCTCCGGCGCTTCGCGCGAGAGGCGCTCGCGCGGATGGGCAGCGACGCGCGCGAGGCGCAGGTCGTCGCCGACCACCTCGTCGACGCCAACCTCGCGGGCCATGACAGCCATGGCGCGGGGCTGCTGCCCGCCTATGCGCGCAACATCGCGCGCGGCGTGCTGCACCCGAACCGGCGCGGGCGCGTCGCGATGGAGGCCGGGCCGCTGGCGACGGTGGAGGGCGATGGCGGCCATGGGCAGGTCATCGCGCGCGACGCGATGGAGGTCGCGATCCGCATCGCCCGCGCGCATGGAGTCGCCGTCGTGGCGCTGCGCCATACGCATCACATCGGGCGGGTCGGCACCTATGGCGAGCAGCTGGCGGAGGCCGGGCTCGCCTCGATCCATTTCGTGAACGGCAATTCGGGCGACCCGCCGGTGGCGCCCTGGGGCGGGCGCGAGGGGCGCTTCGCGACCAACCCGGTCTGCATCGCCATGCCGGGCACCGCGCGGCACGAGCGCTTCGTGCTCGACTTCGCGACCAGCCGCATCGCGATGGGCAAGGTCCGCGTCGCGCACAACGGCGGCAAGGCGGTCGCGCCCGGGTCGCTGATCGATGCCGACGGCGCGCCGACGAACGATCCCGGCACCATGTACCGCGCGCCGCGCGGCATGCTCCTGCCCTTCGGCGAGCACAAGGGATACGGGCTGGCCCTGGCCTGCGACATCCTCGCCGGCGTGGTGGGTGGCGCGGGCTCGATCCAGCCCGGCAACCCGCGCGACCGCGGCATCGTCAACGGCATGCTCTCGATCGCCATCGACCCCGCCCGCTTCGCCGGCGGCGCGGGCGGCGAGGCCGACTACGACGCGCTGATGGACTACGTGAAGGGCTGCGCCGCGATCGACCCCGCGACGCCCGTCCTGGTCGCCGGCGAGCCCGAGCGCATCACGCGCGCGGAGCGCCTGCGCGACGGCGTGCCGGTCGACGAAGGCACCTGGCGCCAGCTGGCGGAACTGGCGACCGAGCTGGGGGTGGAGGGGGCGGCGGCGGGGTGACCAGACCCAACCCGGGACGGAGCCCGGATTAACCCCAATGCCAGGGCGTAATCCGGGCTCCGTCCCGGGTTGGGAGCTTCCCCGGTTGGGGGATCCGTCCTGGGCTGGAAGAGCCCCCCCTACCCCCTCTTCAGCCCCTCCGCGGCCATGGCCTCCTGCACCTTCGGCCTTGCCGCGACCCTGGCGTGGTAGGCGGCGAGCGCGGGCCAGCGGGCGATGTCGATGCCGGTCAGGCGGCCCCAGTTCATCACCGTGAAGAGATAGCCGTCGGCGGCGGTGAAGGCGTCGCCCATGAGCCAGGCGCGGCCGTCCGACATCGCCTTCTCCAGCGCGTCGAACTTCGCGCCGAGACTGGCGCGCGCGATCTCCTTGTAGGCGTCGGGCGTGTTGGGGCGGAAGAGCGGGCCGAAGCCCTTGTGCAGCTCCGTGCCGATGTGGTTCAGCCACTCGAGCACGCGCCAGCGCGACATCGTCCCGGCCGTGCCCGTCAGCCCCGCCGCGGGCGCGAGCTCCGACACGTACTGGACGATCACCGGCCCCTCGGTCAGCACCGCGCCATCGTCGAGCTGGAGCGTCGGCACCTGGCCCTTCGGATTGATGGCGAGGAAGTCCTCGCCCTTATCCGTCTTCTTCGCCCTGAGGTCGACGCGCACGAGCTCGAACGCGATCCCCGCCTCGCGCAGCACGATGTGCGGGGAGAGCGAGCAGGCGCCGGGCGAGAAATAGAGCTTCATGGCGGTGGTCCTTCCCTGTCTCAGTCGAAGCGGTAGAGGCGCGCGGGATTGGCGACGAGGATCGCGGCGCGCGTGGCGTCGTCGGGCGCGTAGTCGAGCAGCGTGTCGAGCAGCATCGCGTCGTCGGGCTTCGGGGACTGCCCGGGATGCGGCCAGTTGCTGGCCCAGACGACGCGCTGCGGCGCGTGGGCGATGATGGCCCTCGCGATCGCGCCGACATCGGGATAGAGCGGCGGGCCGAGCCGCGACGTGTCGTACATGCCCGAGCACTTCACCCAGCAGCGCCCGGTGTCGAGCAGCCGCTGCAGCGCGCGGAAGGACGGGTGGTCGGTCGGCACCGGCTCCACGAAGCGCGCGTTGTGGTCGATCACGACGTCGCAGGGCAGCGCGCGGATGCGCGACTCGTAGTCGGGGATCATGCGCCCGTCGAACTGCATCTGCAGGTGCCAGCCATGGTCGGCGGCGCGGCGGGCCATGCGCTCGAGGTCCGGCCAGCCGTAATAGGCGCCTCCGAACAGGAAGAAGCGCAGGCCCACCGCGCCAGCGTCGGCGAGGCGGCGCAGTTCGGCGGGCGGCGCGTCGCGCTCCACCACCACGACCGCGCGCGCGTCGGCGCCGAAGCGCGCCGCGCCCTCCATGTTTGCGCGGTTGTCGGCGCCGTAGGCGGAGGGCTGCACGACGACGACGCGCGAGAGGCCGAGCCGGCGCTGCATCGCGCGGTACTGGTCGGGCGTCGCGTCGGGCTGCGTCGACAGCGCCGTGGGCGCGGTCGGGAAGCGGGCGTCGTAGAAATGCATGTGCGTGTCGCAGGCGAGCGGCGGCACGACGAGGCGGGGCCTCGCGTCGCTGTGCTGGTCGGTCATCGCGTCGTCATCCCCCGGGTTGGGCGTCAGCTGGACATTGGCTGGGCAAGGGCCCGCGCCGTGGCGCGGTCGCGCGATGCTAGCGCGGACGGGCTAGCTCGGCGTAGCGCATGCGCATCCTTGAGGCCGCGCGAGAAAACCGGCCTTCATGCCCTTCATGACCGCCGTCGCCTTCGATACCATGAAGCTCGTCCGTCGCCTCGAGGCTGCGGGCATGAACCAGCCCCAGGCCACCGGCGTGGCCGAAGCACTGGCGGAGACCATGGTCGTCGAACCGGCAACGCGCACGGACCTGCAGCGCCTCGATGCGCGCCTCGCCGGCGAGATCTCCGCGCTGCGCGTGGAGGTCGAGAAATTCCGCGGCGAGATGCGCACCGAATTCGCCCTCGTCCGTGGCGAGATGCTGGCCGAGTCGGCAAGGATCCTCGGCGAGATGCAGGCCGGACTCGCCGCGGTGAAGTTCGAAATGCTGCGCTGGCTCCTGCCGCTGTTCCTCGCCCAGATGGCGATGATCGTCGGCGTGCTGGTCAGGCTCCAGCCCTGACCTTGCGCGCCGCCGATCGCCGGCGCGGCTGGCAGGTCGGGCAGGCATAGGCCTTGCGCCCGGCGATGACCATGCGCCGGACCTTGCCCGCGCAGCGCGGGCAGGCGGCCTTGCCGAAGATGTTCGTGCGTTCGCGATAGCGGCCGTCGGCGGGCCCGGCGCCATCGACGGTGACGATCGCGCCGAGCTCGACGCCGCGCGCGAGGAGCCTGCAGGCATCCTCCCAGATCCGCGCGAAATCCGCGGCCGGCAGGCGATGCCCGGGTATGGAGGGGTGCACGCCGCAG
>VGDA01000418.1 GCA_016869915.1 Alphaproteobacteria bacterium | reverse complement strand
ATGGCGGCGTCGCCAACCTGGGCCTGCGCCCGACCTTCGGCGGCGACAGTGAGGCGCGGCTCGAGGCGCATCTCCTCGACTTCTCGGGCGACCTCTATGGCCGGCGCGCCTGCGTCGAGCTGCTGGCCTTCCTGCGCCCGGAGCGCCGCTTCGACGGGCTCGACGCGCTCAAGGCCCAGATCGCCGCCGACGCGGACGCGGCGCGCGCGGCCCTCGCCGGCGGTTGCGGCGGGGCGGGGGCGTCCCTATGATCCGCGCCGCCATGGATACGCGGTCCTTCAGGACTTCGCGGATAGCGCGAATTAGCGACCCGGCTCTCGTCGAGAGCCGGGCCGGCCAGTTCCGCCTTTCCGCGTCCCCGAAGGAGACCGCGCGCCATGACATCGCTTCCTGAACCCGTTCCCGTTCCCCCTTCCCACTGGTGCTACTCGCTGCTCGCCGGCATCGAGGCCGGCGTCCTGCCCCGCGTGATCGGCGAGTTCGCCCGGCGCGGGCTGGTGCCGATGCGCCTCGATGCCGTGCGCGCGCAGGGCGGGCTCGGCATCGACATCGAGGTCGAGGGCCTCGACGCGATGCAGGCGGCGCATGTCGCCGAGCGGCTGCGCGGCCTTCCCGAGGTCGCGCGGGTGCTGGTGTCCACGAGGATCTTCGCCGAGGAGGCGCGCGCATGAGCGACACGTCCCGCACCGACTACAAGGACAGCGTCTTCCTCCCCGACACGTCCTTCCCCATGCGCGGCGAGCTGCCGAGGCGCGAGCCGCAGCTGCTCCAGCGCTGGAATGACATGGACCTGTTCGGCAAGCTGCGCGCACGCGCGGCGGGGCGGCCGAAATTCGTGCTGCACGACGGCCCACCCTACGCCAACGGCAACCTCCACATCGGCCACGCCCTCAACAAGATCCTCAAGGACGTCATCAACCGCGTCCACCAGATGAAGGGCGAGGACGCCAACTACGTGCCGGGCTGGGACTGCCACGGCCTGCCGATCGAATGGAAGATCGAGGAGGAATACCGCGCCAGGGGCAAGGACAAGGACGCGGTGCCGATCGTCGAGTTCCGCAGGGAGTGCCGCGACTTCGCCGCGAAGTGGATCGACATCCAGCGCGCCGAGTTCAAGCGCCTGGGCGTCGAGGGCGACTGGTCGAACCCCTACGCGACCATGACCTTCCCGGCCGAGGCCCATATCGTGCGCGAGATCCATCGCTTCGCGCTCAATGGCGGGCTCTATCGCGGCGCGCGCCCGGTGATGTGGTCGGTGGTCGAGAAGACCGCGCTGGCCGAGGCCGAGATCGAGTACCACGAGCACAAGTCGGACACGGTCTGGGTGCGCTTCCCCGTGCTGCGCAGCCCCGTCGCCGGGCTCGAGGGCGCGTCGATCGTGATCTGGACGACCACGCCCTGGACCATGCCCGCCAATCGCGGCCTGGCCGTGGGCGCGGAGATCTCCTATCGGCTGTGCCGCGTCACCGAGGCGCCGGAAGGATCGCTTGCCCGCGCCGGCGAGACGCTGGTGATCGCCGCCGATCTGATGGGCCAGGTCGAGGCGCAGCTCAAGGGCGCCAGGCTGGAGGCGATCGCCGCGTTTTCCGGGGCCGAGCTGGTCGGCACGCGCTGCGCGCATCCCTTCCGCGGCTGGCAGGCGGGCATTGGCGACGACGCCTATGGCTACGCATTCGACGTGCCCGTCATGGCCGGCGGCTTCGTCACCACCGACGCCGGCACGGGCATCGTGCACATCGCGCCCAGCCATGGCCGCGACGACTTCGAGCTCGGCCGCGAGCACGGGCTGCCGGTGCCGGACATGATCGACGACGCCGGCGTCTACCTGCCGCAGGTCAGGCCCTTCGCTGGGCGCCGCGTCTATACCGAGCAGGGCAAGCCCGGCGACGCCAATGTCGCGGTGATCAAGGCGCTGATCGAGGTCGGCGCGCTGCTCGCCAAGGGCACGCTGCGCCACGACTACCCGCATTCCTGGCGCTCCAAGGCGCCGCTGATCTTCCGCAACACGCCGCAATGGTTCATCTCCATGGCGACGAACGACCTGCGGCAGGTGGCGCTCAAGGCGATCTCGGACAGCGCCTGGTACCCGCCCGCGGGCGAGAACCGGATCCGCGCGATGATCGAGCAGCGCCCGGACTGGTGCATCTCGCGCCAGCGCGCCTGGGGCGTGCCGATCGCGGTCTTCGTGCGCAAGCGCACGGGCGAGCTGCTGCGCGACCCCGAGGTCTTCGCGCGCATCGCCGCGGCCTTCGAGGCCGAGGGCTCCGACGCCTGGTGGACGAGCCCGCCCGCGCGCTTCCTGGGCGACGCCCACGATCCAGCCGAATACACGCAGGTCTTCGACATCGTCGACGTGTGGTTCGAGTCCGGCTCGACCCATGCCTTCGTGCTCGAGCAGCGTCCCGAGCTCGCCTGGCCCGCCTCGCTCTACCTCGAGGGCTCGGACCAGCATCGCGGCTGGTTCCATTCCTCGCTGCTGGAGAGCTGCGGCACGCGCGGCCGCGCGCCCTTCGAGGGCGTGCTCACCCACGGCTTCGTGCTCGACGAGCAGGGCCGCAAGATGTCCAAGTCGCTGGGCAACGTCGTCTCGCCGCAGGAGGTGGTCGACAAGCTGGGCGCCGACATCCTGCGCCTGTGGGTCGTGTCCTCGGACTATTCCGACGACCTGCGCATCGGGCCGGAGATCCTCAAGCAGCAGGCCGAGGTCTATCGCCGGCTGCGCAACACGCTGCGCTACCTGCTCGGCGCGCTGAAGGGCTACACGCCCGCCGAGCGCGTGCCGGAGGCCGAGTTGCCCGGGCTCGAGCGCTTCGTGCTCCACCGCCTCGCCGAGGTCGACGAGGCGCTCAGGCGCGCCAACGCGACCTACGAGTTCAACCCGTTCTTCTCCGCGCTCCACAATTTCTGCGCGGTCGACCTCTCGGCCTTCTACTTCGACATCCGCAAGGACGCGCTCTACTGCGACCGCGCGGATTCCCCGCGTCGCCGCGCGACGCGCAGCACGATGGCCACGGTGTTCGACTGCATCGTGCGCTGGCTGGCGCCGGTGCTGTGCTTCACCGCCGAGGATGCGTGGCTCGCCATGCATCCCGGCGATGGATCGAGCGTCCACCTCCAGCTCTTCCCCGAGATCCCCGCCATCTGGCGCGACGAGGCGCTGGCGGCGCGCTGGCGCCGCGTGCGCGACCTGCGCCGCGCGGTCACGGGGTGCCTCGAGAAGGCGCGCGAGCGCAAGGAGATCGGCTCGAGCCTGCAGGCCGCGCCGGTCGTGCATGTCTCGCCCGAGGCCGCCGCGGCGCTCGCCGGCCTCGACCTCGACGAGGTCTTCATCACCTCGGGCCATGCGCTCGAGGTCGGTGCCGTGCCGGCGGATCCCGCGCTGTTCCGCCTGCCGGACCAGCCGGACATCGCGGTCGGCTTCCGCGCGGCTGAGGGCGGGAAGTGCCAGCGCTGCTGGAAGGTCCTGCCCGAGGTCGGCACGCATGCGCGTCACCGGATGCTGTGCATGCGCTGCGCCGACG
>VGDA01000417.1 GCA_016869915.1 Alphaproteobacteria bacterium | reverse complement strand
GTCCCGGGCATGGGCTTCGTCGTCTGCCGCAGGGAGGCGCTGCTGGAGTCGAGGGGCAACGCGACGACGCTCGTCCTCGACCTGCACGACCAGTGGCAGGCGATGGAGAAGACCGGCCAGTGGCGCTTCACGCCGCCCATCCAGGTCATCGTCGCGCTGCACCAGGCGATACGGGAGTATCGCGAGGCCGGCGGCCAACCCGGGCGCCTGGCGCGCTATTCCGGCAATTGCCGGACCCTCGTGGAGGGCATGCGCAAGCTGGGCTTCCGCACGCTCCTGCCGGATGCGCTGCAGGCGCCGATCATCGTCACCTTCCACATGCCCGCGGACCCGCGCTTCCAGTTCCAGCGCTTCTACGACGGGCTGAAGGACAGGGGCTACGTGATCTACCCGGGCAAGCTGACGGTCGCGGATTCCTTCCGCATCGGCTGCATCGGGCGCCTCGACGAGGGCCACATGCGCGGCGCGCTCTCCGCGGTCGCCGAGATGCTGGCCGAGATGGGCGTCGCCAGCGGCGTGCCCGCCCTGGCGGCGGCCTGAGCCGCAGCGCAGAGGAGATGCAGATGGCAAGCACGATCAGCGTCAACGGCAGGACCTACGCGCGCCCGGCGGCCCCGGTCGTCGTGGTGTGCGTCGACGGCTCCGAGCCGGGCTACATCGAGAAGGCGGTCGAGGCGGGCTTCGCGCCCTTCTTCGCGCGCGTGCTCGAGCGCGGCACGGCGATCGTCGGGGACTGCGTCGTCCCGACCTTCACCAACCCCAACAACCTCTCGATCGTCACGGGCACGCCGCCCTCGGTGCACGGCATCTGCGGCAACTACTTCTTCGACCGCGAGTCGGGCAGCGAAGTGATGATGAACGACCCGCGCTTCCTGCGGGTCGACACGATCTTCCGCGCCGCGCAGCAGGCCGGGCTGCGCCTGGCCGTCGTGACCGCGAAGGACAAGCTGCGCGGGCTGCTGGGCAAGGGGCTCGAGCTCGCCCCGGGCAAGGCCTGCAGCTTCTCCTCGGAGAAGGCGGACAAGGCGACGATCGCGGCGAACGGCATCGAGGGTGTGCTCGACCTCGTCGGCATGAAGCTGCCCGACGTCTACTCCGCCGAGCTGAGCGAGTTCGTCTTCGCCGCCGGGGTGAAGCTGATGGAAGGCTGGAAGCCCGACATCATGTATCTCTCGACGACCGACTACATCCAGCACAAGCACGCGCCCGGCACGCCGGTCGCCAATGCCTTCTACCGCATGATGGACGGCTATCTCGGCCGCCTCGACGCGATGGGCTGCGTGGTCGCGCTCACGGCCGACCACGGAATGAACGCCAAGCACGATGCGGCCGCGCAGCCGGACATCGTCTTCCTGCAGGACGTGCTCGACGGCTGGCTGGGTGCGGGGGCGGCGCGCGTGATCCTGCCGATCACCGATCCCTATGTCGTCCACCACGGCGCGCTCGGCTCATTCGCGACCGCCTACCTGCCCGCGGGCGTCGATGTGCCGCGGCTGCTGGCGCGGCTCGCCGCCCTCCCGGGCATCGAGGCGGCGCTTGACCGCGCCGCGGCCTGCGCGCGCTTCGAACTGCCCGAGGATCGGATGGGCGACATCGTCGTCGTGTCGACGCGCCACAAGGTCATCGGCACCAGCCTCGCGCGCCACGACCTCTCGGGGCTGAAGGAGCCGCTGCGCTCGCATGGCGGGATCTCGGAGCAGCGCGTGCCGCTGGTGCTGAACCGTCGCGTCGTGATCGAGCCGGGGCGGCGCTACCGCAACTTCGACGTCTTCGACCTCGCTCTCAACCGGATCCAGGAAAGGGCCGCGGCATGAACAAGGCTTCCAACCCCGCCGGCATGGCGGTTCGTCGCGAGTCCATGCGGATCGCCGGGCGCAAGGTCTCGACCGACGAGATCATCGAGGTCCGCGATCCCTACACGAACGCGATCGTCGGCACGGTCCCGGCGGGCCGGCCGGAGCACGTGCGCGAGGCGCTGTCGATCGGCCACGGCTACCGCTCGAAGCTCACGCGCTACGAGCGCCAGCGCATCCTGATGACCGCCGGCGAGAAGATCGCGGCGAAGCGCCAGGAGCTGGCCGAGCTGATCACGGCCGAGGCCGGGCTGTGCATGAAGGACTCGCTCTACGAGGTCGGCCGCGCCTACGACGTGTTCACCCTCGCGGGCCAGCTCGCGATCAAGGACGACGGCGAGATCTTCAGCTGCGACATCACCCCCCACGGCAAGGCGCGGCGCATCTACACGATGCGCACGCCGCTGCTGGGCTGCATCAGCGCGATCACGCCCTTCAACCACCCGCTCAACATGCCCGCGCACAAGATCGCGCCGGCGATCGCCACGAACAACCGCGTGGTGCTCAAGCCGACCGAGCTGACGCCGATGACGGCGCTGGCGCTCGCGGACATCCTCTACGAGGCGGGCCTGCCGCCGGAGATGCTGTCGGTCGTCACGGGCCTGCCCGGTCCCTTCACCGACGAGATGATCGCCAACCCGATGATCGACCTCATCACCTTCACGGGCTCGGTGCCGGTCGGCAAGCTGATCGCGGAGCGCGCGGGCTACAAGCGCACCGTGCTCGAGCTGGGCGGCAACGACCCGCTGATCGTCCTCGACGACGCGGACCTCGACAAGGCGGCCGAGCTCGCGGTCGCCGGCGCGACCAAGAACTCGGGCCAGCGCTGCACCGCCGTCAAGCGCATCCTCGCCATCGAGTCGATCGCCGACGCCTTCGCCGCCCTGGTGGTCGAGAAGGCGCGCAAGCTCAGGGCCGGCGATCCCCGCGACACGTCGACCGATGTCGGGACGGTCATCAACGAGAAGTCCGCCATCCTGTTCCAGCGCAGGGTGGAGGACGCGGTCTCCCGCGGGGCCAGGCTCCTGCACGGCAACGACCGCCGCGGCGCCGTCTTCCCGCCGACCGTGGTCGACCACGTTCCCTTCGACTGCGAACTGGTGCGCGAGGAGACCTTCGGGCCGGCGATCCCGATCATCCGGGTCCGGGACGTCGACGACGCGATCCGCGTGTCGAACTCGACGGCGTTCGGCCTGTCCTCGGGCGTCTGCACCAACCGCCTGGACCTGGTCACGCGCTTCGTGAACGAGCTGAATGTCGGGACCGTGAACATCTGGGAGGTACCCGGCTACCGGATCGAGATGTCGCCCTTCGGGGGGATCAAGGATTCGGGCAACGGCTACAAGGAGGGCGTGGTGGAGGCCATGAAGAGCTTCACCAATGTCCGGACCTATTCGCTGCCCTGGCCGGGCTGAGACCGGCGGGCTTCCGCTCGTCGCGGCATTGTCATACTATCGTGCGAAAGCGACCGCGCCCGCCGAGGCGCGCGGGGAACCCAGGCAAGACAGGAGAGGGGTCGATGCTCAAGAGAATCCTGATGGCGAGCGCCGCGGCGCTGATGGCCATCGCCGCCGGCCAGGCCGACGCGCAGCAGAAGACGAGGGTGACGGTCTACACCGCGCTCGAGAGCGACCAGCTGCAGCCCTACAAGCAGGCCTTCGAATCCGAGAACCCGGACATCGACATCCAGTGGGTGCGCGAATCCAC
>VGDA01000416.1 GCA_016869915.1 Alphaproteobacteria bacterium | reverse complement strand
AGGCCGACCTCGCCGAAGGCGGGCACGCGCGCGATCGCGGACTCGATGTGCGGCGCGAGCCGGTCGAGGTCCTCCTGGAAGAGCTCGTACTCGCTGTCGGCGCCCGGCCCGTCGACGTAGCAGGCCGGCGCGCCCGCCTCGTAGGGCCCGAGGATCAGGCCGCCATTCTCCTCGCGCATGTACCAGGACGAATCGGACTCGCGCAGCACGCCCATCTCGGGCAGGCCGCGGCGATGGCGCTCGACGATCGCGGGATGGGGCGCGGTGACGATGTACTGGTGCTCGACCGGGATCACCGGCACGTCGATGCCGACCATCGCGCCGGTGCGGCGCGCGAAGTTCCCGGTCGCCGAGACGACGTGCTCGCAGGCGATGTCGCCGCGGTCGGTCCGCACGAGCCATTCGCCGCTGGCGCGGCGCTCGATCGCCAGCACGGTCGTGTTGCGGTTGATCTCCGCGCCGCGCGCGCGCGCGCCCTTCGCCAGCGCCTGCGTCAGGTCCGCGGGCTGGATGTAGCCGTCCTCGGGATGGCGGATCGCGCCGAGGATCCCGTCGACCTCGCAGAGCGGCCAGATCTCCCGGACCTGAGCGGGCGTCAGCAGCTCGACCTTGACGCCGATCGTCTCGGCGACGCCGGCGTAGAACATGTACTCGTCCCAGCGGTCCCTGGTCCGCGCGAGGCGGATGTTGGAGACCTGGCGGAAGCCGACGCCCTGCCCGGTCTCCTCCTCGAGCGTGCGGTAGAGCGCGACCGAGTACTTGTGGATCTGGCCGACCGAGTAGCTGAGGTTGAAGAGCGGCAGCAGCCCCGCCGCGTGCCAGGTCGAGCCGGAGGTCAGCTCGCGCCGCTCCACCAGCACGCTGTCGGTCCAGCCCTTGCGCGCGAGGTGGTAGAGCGCGGACACGCCCACCACGCCGCCGCCGATCACCACCGCCCGCGCATGCGTCCTCATCGTCGCGTCCCCCTCGGGCCTGTCAGTGCGTCGCGTCGGGCATCGAGGCCTTGCGGCGCTCGATGAACTCGCGCAGCGCCTCGTCGACGCCCGGGTCGATCGGCGGCGCCTCGTATTCGGCGAGCATGCGCTTCCACAGCGCGTTGGCGCGGCGCGGCGCGTCGAGCGCGCCCTCGGCCTCCCACTGCTCGACCGAGTTATTGTCGGCCACCGAGGAGCGGTAGAAGGCGCTCTCGAAATTGGCCTGCGTGTGCGCGCAGCCGAGGAAGTGCCCGCCCGGCGCCACCTCGCGGAAGGCCTCGAAGGCCTGCGCGTTCTCCGACATGTCGATGCCGCCCGCGAGTACGTGCATCATCCCGAGCTGGTCGAGGTCCATCGCGAACTTCTCGTAGGAGGACGCGAGGCCGCCCTCCATCCAGCCCGCCGCGTGCAGCACGAAATTCGTGCCGGCGAAGAGCGTCGGCAGCAGCGTCTGCGCGCTCTCGTAGGCCGCCTGCGCGTCCGGCACCTTCGAGGCGCAGAGCGAGCCGCCGGTGCGGAAGGGAAGGCCGAGGCTGCGCGCGAGCTGGCCGGCGCCGTAGATGGCGAGCGCGGCCTCGGGCGTGCCGAAGGTGGGCGCGCCGGACTGCATGGACAGCGTCGACACGAAGGTGCCGAAGATCACCGGCGCGCCCGGCCGCACGAGCTGCGTGAAGGCGACGCCCGCCAGGATCTCGGCCAGCGCCTGGGTGAGCGTCCCGGCAACCGTCACCGGGCTCATCGCGCCGGAGAGGATGAAGGGCGTGATGATCGTCGCCTGGTTCGCCGCCGCGTAGGCCTCGGCCGCGCCGAGCATCGCGGAGTCCCAGACCAGCGGCGAGTTCGCGTTGATGAGGCTGGTGCAGACGGTATTGGCCTCCAGGAAGTCCTGGCCGAACAGGATGCGGCACATCTCGATCGTGTCGCGCGCGCGGTCGGGATGCGTGACCGAGCCCATGAACGGCTTGTCGGACCAGCGCATGTGCGCATAGACCATCTCGAGATGGCGCTTGTTGACCGGCAGGTCGACGGGCTCGCACACCGTCCCGCCGGAGTGGTGCATGAAGGGGCTCGCATAGGCGAGCTTCACGAAGTTGCGGAAGTCCTCGATCGTGCCGTAGCGCCGCCCGCCATCGAGGTCGTGGACGAAGGGCGAGCCATAGACCGGCGCAAAGACGAGGCTATCGCCGCCGATCCTGACGCTGCGCGCGGGATTGCGCGCGACCTGCACGTATTCGCGCGGCGCCGTGGAGGCGAGCTTGCGCGCGAGGCCGCGCGGGAAGCGCACGCGCACGCCCTGCACGTCGCAGCCCGCGTCGCGGAAGCGGGCGAGGGCGGAGGGATAGTCGCGGAACTCGATGCCGACCTCCTCGAGCAGGCGCTCGGCATTCGCCTCGATCGTCGCGATCGCCTCCGGCGAAAGGATCTCCGTCGTCGGCACGCGGCGCTGGATCCACGGCACGGAAGCGGCGCGCGCCTGCAGGCGCTGCGCGCGCCGGGCCTCGCGCCCGCGGCGGCCCTCGCGCGACGTCGCTGCCTTCTCCTCGCCCTGTGCCATGCGCTCTCCCGCGGGTCGCCGACCCGGATCCGTCATTCCGCTGCAACAATGCCTCTTGCCGCGACCGCGCGCCATTGGCTAGGGCGCAAACTATGCGCGCGCGCAACGAGGACATCGAGGAGTTCGACTTCGTCGTGGTCGGATCCGGCTCCGCCGGCTCGGTCCTCGCCAGCCGCCCGTCGGAGGACCGGCGATCCAGGGCGCTCGTGCTCGAGCATGGCGGCAGCGACAGGTCGGTCTTCATCCAGATGCCGAGCGCGCTGGCCATCCCGATGAATTCGCCCCGCTACGACTGGGGCTAACGCACCGAGCCCGAGCCCGGCCTTGACGGCCGCAGCCTCCATTGCCCGCGCGGCAAGGTGATCGGCGGCTCGTCCTCGATCAACGGCATGGTCTATGTCCGAGGCAACCCGCTCGACTTCGACGGCTGGGCCGGGCTGGGCACGACGGGCTGGGCCTATCGCGACGTGCTGCCCCATTTCCGGCGCGCTGAGACGCGCGCGGGGGGGCGACGAATGGCGCGGCGCCGACGGGCCGCTCCACACGAGCTACGGGTGGCTCGCGAACCCGCTCTTCCGCGCCTTCGTCGATGCGGGTCGCCAGGCGGGATATGCCGAGAGCGAGGACCTCAACGGCTTTCGCCTGGAGGGCTTCGGACGCCTCGACATGACCGTGCATCGCGGGCGCCGATGGTAGGCGGCGAACGCCTACCTGCGCCCGGCGCTGCGTCGCCCGAAACTCGAGCTGCGCACGCATTGCCTTGCCTCGCGCGTGGTCTTCGACGGCCGGCGCGCGACCGGCGTCGCCTATCGCCGCCGCGGCGCGGAGCATGTCGTGCGCGCGCGGCGCGAGGTCATCCTCTGCGGCGGCCCGGTCAACTCGCCGCAGCTGCTCGAGCTCTCGGGCGTCGGCGGGCCCGCCGAGCTGGCGCGCCACGGCATCGCGCCGGTGCATGCGCTCGCCGGCGTCGGCGAGAACCTGCAGGACCACCTCGAGTTCTACTTCCAGTTCGCCTGCACCCAGCCCATCACCCTCTATTC
>VGDA01000415.1 GCA_016869915.1 Alphaproteobacteria bacterium | reverse complement strand
CGGTGATCGGCGCGGCGCTGGTGCCGATCCTCGGGACCTCGATCGGGCTCGATGGCACGCTCGCGGTCTGCGCGGCGGCCTATGCGATCGCCGGGGCGAGCTTCCGCATGCTGCTGCGCCGCGGCGTGGGCGCTGTCTGAGGGCTGGCGTCAGCCCGGGTCGCGCGTGGCGCGGCCGGCCGCCGGGCCCCGGTGGTCGCGGGGCGGGGGGGGCAGCACGGGCATGGCCGCGTCCACCGGCCTCGCGGCGACGTTGACCGCGTCGTCATGGGCGCGCGGGTGGATGAACCCGTCGGTCGGGTAGACCTTGCCGTAGGTCGTGGCGCCGGCACCGCGCTTCACGGCGACGCGAACCGCGGTCCAGTCGTTGCGCGGCGAGACGTCGATCACCGAGTGGTTGCGCGAGATCGCCCCGCGCGTCCAGTTGGCGTGGTCGATCAGGATCTCGCGGTCGCTGACCACCCGGGTCACCAGCGCGACATGCCCGAGCGGCATCGACTTCACGGACCGGAAGGACAGGACGCTCCCCGACTCGGGAACGTTGTCGCGCGCATGGATGGCGGCGGAGTTCCGCCACCAGTCGCGGGCATTGCCGCGAACGCGGAACGCGCTGTTGGCGACGACGTACTGGACGCACTGGATGCGCCGCTGCGGCGGCTGCGCGGCCTGGCGGGCGGCCGCGGGTTTCGCCGCCTGCTTCTTTCGGGCTTGCGTACCGGTGGTCGCGCGGTTCGCCGCGGGCACCGACGCGACGTCCCCGCCCGCGGGGCGTCGGGTGGCGACAGGCTCGGCCTGGGCCAGGCAGGGCAGGGCGAGCGCGAGCAAGACGGCGCACAGCATGCGACGGTGTGCCGCGGGGCGCGCTTCTGTCGGTCGCTGGATCCGGGTCATCGCTGGCGGCCCTTGTGGCGAAAAGAAGGCAGAAGGCTAGCCACCGCACCAGGCCGAATCAACGATTGTTTCATTATGTTGCGAATCGGCTCTGGCGACGCAGCGGCTGGCCCGAAATCCTTCAACCCATTGGCTGGATTGGATTATCCAGAACGGCTGGGGGCTGCCAGTCGGCGAGCCGCGCGATCGCCGCGCCAGCGCCCCGGCGCGGGACGCCGATCCGCCCGCCGCCACCGGGCTGGCATGCGCGACTCCGCCCCGGCGAGCAACGCCGCATGCGGCGATGGCATCCGAGCCGGCCCGCGCGCCGGCCTGTCGCGGGTGTGCTTGTGCCGCTCGCGGGCCGCCCCCTACAGTCCGCCACCGGGTCGTTTGGAGATCGCATGGCGGGCTATTCGGGACTGCGCATCCTCTCGGAGGGACTTCGCGGCAACGCGGGCTGGCGCCCGGCGTGGCGCAAGCCGGAGCCGAGGCGCGAATACGACGTGGTCGTCGTCGGCGGCGGCGGGCACGGGCTCGCGACCGCCTTCTACCTGGCCGAGATGCACGGCATCACGAACGTCGCGGTGCTGGAGAAGGGGCCGATCGGCCTCGGCAACACGGGCCGCAACACGACGATCGTGCGCTCCAACTACCTGCTGCCGGAGAACCACGACTTCTACGAGCACTCGCTCAAGCTCTGGGAAGGGCTGGAACAGTCGCTGAACTACAACGTCATGATGAGCCAGCGCGGCGTCATCAACGTCTTCCACAACGACGCGCAGCGCAACGGCGCCATCCGGCGCGGCAACGCGATGCGCCTCGCGGGCATCGACGCGGTCCTCCTCGACGGCCCGGGCGTGAAGGCGATGTGCCCGCTGCTCGACATCTCGAACGGCCGCTTCCCCGTGATGGGCGGCCTGCTCCAGCCGCGCGGCGGCACGGCGCGCCACGACGCCGTAGCCTGGGGCTTCGCGCATGCCGCCGACGCGCGCGGCGTCGACATCATCGAGCATTGCGAGGTCACCGGCATGATCGTGGAAGGCGGCGCGATCCGCGGCGTGCGCACCACGCGCGGCGAGATCCGCGCGCCCAAGGTCGGGCTCGCGGTCGCCGGCAGCACCAGCCTGCTCACCGAGATGGCGGGCTTCCGCGTGCCGATCGAATCGCACCTGCTGCAGGCCTTCGTCAGCGAGGGGCTGAAGCCGATGATCGACTGCGTCGTCACCTTCGGGGCGGGGCATTTCTACATCTCGCAGTCGGACAAGGGCGGCCTTGTCTTCGGCGGCGGCCTCGACGGCTACCCCAGCTACGGCCAGCGGGGCACGCTGCGCGAGGCCGAGCATGTCTACGCCGCGGGCGTCAGCATGATCCCGGCGCTCGGCCGGCTGCGCGGCCTGCGCTCCTGGGCCGGCATCATGGACATGTCGCCCGACGGCTCGCCCTTCATCTGCAGGACGCCGGTGCGCGGCCTCTACATGACCGCGGGCTGGTGCTACGGCGGCTTCAAGGCGACGCCGGGCTCGGGCTGGTGCCATGCCTGGACCATCGCGCGCGACGAGCCGCATCCGCTCAACGCCGCCTTCACGCTCGACCGCTTCCGCGAGGGCCGGATGATCGACGAACGGGGCAACGGCCCCTTCCACTGGACGCACTGACATGCTGCAGATCAATTGCCCGCATTGCGGCCCGCGCGACGAGGCGGAGTTCACGTATCGCGGCGACGCGACCGTGGCGAGGCCGGGCCCGGACGCGGGGATCGAGGCCTGGGACGACTATCTCCACCTGCGCGCCAACCCGCGCGGCTGGACGGTCGAGTGGTGGCTGCATTCCGCGGGCTGCCGCGCCGTGCTGAAGGTCCGCCGCCACACCGCGACGCACGAGATCGACGCCGTCGCCACCGCGGGCGAGCGCCTCGGGGTGGACCGCGCATGAGCCAGTCCCGACGCCTCGCCGCCGGCGGCCATGTCGACCGCGCGCGCAGCCTCTCCTTCCGCTTCGACGGCAGGTCCCTCGAGGGGCATCCCGGCGACACGCTCGCCTCGGCGCTGCTCGCCAACGGCGTGCGGCTCGTCGGCCGCTCCTTCAAGTACCACCGCCCGCGCGGCATCTTCTCCGCCGGCGTCGAGGAACCGAACGCGCTCGTCGAGCTGCGCGAGGGCGCGTGGCGCGAGCCCAACACCCGCGCCACGGTGGTGGAGCTCTTCGACGGCCTGGTCGCCGCCAGCCAGAACCACCGGGGCTCGCTCGCCTTCGACTGGATGGCGGTGAACGGCCTGCTCGCGCCGTGGCTCGGCGCCGGCTTCTACTACAAGACCTTCATGTGGCCTGCCGCGTTCTGGGAACGCGTCTACGAGCCGCTGATCCGCCGCGCCGCCGGGCTTGGCCGCGCCTCGGGCCTTCCGGATCCCGACCACTACGGCACGATGCACGCCCATTGCGACGTGCTCGTCGTCGGCTCCGGCGCCGCCGGGCTCGCCGCCGCGCGCGCGGCCGGCGCGACGGGCGCGCGGGTGATCCTCGCCGAGCAGGACTTCATGCTCGGCGGCGACCTGCTGAACGAGCCGGGCCTCGAGGACTGGCGCCGCGAGCAGGTCGCGGCCATCGAGGCGATGCCGGAGGTTCGCGTGCTGCCGCGCACGACGGTGTTCGGCTTCTACGACCACGGCGTGCTCGGCGCGGCCGAGCGCGTCGCCGACCACCT
>VGDA01000414.1 GCA_016869915.1 Alphaproteobacteria bacterium | reverse complement strand
CGGGCGCGTCGCGGCCGGCCTGTCGCATCTCTTCCTCGGGCGACGATGAGCGCGAAGCGCGGCCGCTTCGTCACCTTCGAGGGCGGCGAGGGCGCCGGGAAGTCGACACAGATACGCCTGCTTGCCGCCTGGCTCGCGGAGCGCGGCGTTGAGGCGCGCATGACGCGCGAGCCCGGCGGCACGCCTGGCGCCGAGCGCATACGCAGCCTCCTCGTGGAGGGTGAGGCCGGCGACTGGACGCCGATGACCGAGGCGCTGCTGAACTACGCGGCGCGGCGCGAGCACGTGGCGCGCGTCATCGAGCCCGCGCTGGCGGCCGGGCAGTGGGTGCTCAGCGACCGCTTCGCCGATTCCACGATGGCCTACCAGGGCTTCGGCCACGGGCTGGGACGCAAGGCCATCGAGGCGCTCCATCGCGCCGCCATCGGGCGGCTCGTCCCGGACCTCACCATCGTCCTAGACATCCCGGTGCGCGAGGGCCTCGCGCGCGCCGCGGCGCGGCACGGCCGCGAGGACCGCTACGAGAACATGGCGACCGAGTTCCACGAGCGGGTGCGCCGCGGCTTCCGCGCCATAGCGCGGCGCGAGCAGCGGCGCTGCGCGCTGCTCGATGCGCGGCCGGCGCCGGAAGCGCTCCAGGACGAGATCCGCCGCGTCGTCGCGCGGCGCTTCGCGCGGGCGCTGGCGCGATGAGCGTCGAGGTCGTCCCGCCGCGCGCGAACCCCGCGCTGGTCGGGCAGGAGCAGGCCGAGCGCACGCTGCTCGCGGCATGGAACTCAGGCCGGCTGCCGCATGCCTGGCTGCTCGCGGGGCCGCGCGGCGTCGGCAAGGCGACGCTCGCCTATCGCTTCGCGCGCTTCGTCCTCGCGCAGCGACCGGATGGCGAGGCCGTCGGCGGGACGGGGCTCTTCGGCGCAGAGCCGGCGCCGGCCCGGCCGCTGGGCATGGCGCTGGGCAGCGACCACCCGGTCTTCCGCCGCGTCGCCGCGGGCGGCCATGCCGACCTCATGGTGCTCGAGCCGGGGATGATCCATCCCGAGACCAAGAAGGAATCGGCCGAGATCGTGGTCGACCACGTGCGCGCGGCCATCTCCTTCCTCGGCATGACGCCCGCGGAGGGAGGCTGGCGCGTCCTCGTCGTCGACCACGCCGAGGAGATGAACGCGAGCAGCGAGAACGCATTGCTCAAGATCCTCGAGGAGCCGCATGCGCGCAGCCTCCTACTGCTCGTGAGCCACGCGCCGGGCAGGCTGCTGCCGACAATTCGCTCGCGCTGCCGGCGCCTCGACATGCCCGCGCTCGAGCCCGGGATCGTCGCGACGCTGCTGTCGCGCAGCGCGCCCGGCCTCGAGGCCGGGCAGGGGGCCGCACTGTCGGTCCTCGCCGCGGGCTCGGTCGGTCGGGCGATCGACCTGCTCGAGGCCGGCGCGATCGAGATCTACGAGGCCCTTCTGGATGTCGTCGCGGCTCGCGACGGGGCCGGGCTGGCGATGCACGCGCTCGCCGAGCGCGTCGGCATGTTCGGGCCGGAGGGCCAGGCATCCTTTCGCGCCTTCCGCGAGGTCGCGCTCCACCTCGCCGGCGCCTGCGCGCGCTGCGCGGCCGGCGCGCCGGTCGTCGCCGCCCTGCCGCGCGAGGCGCAGGCGCTGCCCGTGCTCGCCGCGTCCGGGACGGGGCGCTGGCTCGCGGCATGGGACGAGATGCGGCGCCTCGCCGCGGCGACCGAGGGGCTCAACCTCGACCGGCGCCAGGCCGCCTTCGCGACGCTCGCGAGCCTGCGCGAGGCGGCGGGGCAGGGACGGGGATGAACCGGCTGGACGCGGCCGGACGGTCGCTTGCCTCCGCCCCCTGCGCCCTATAGGTAGTTGCGCATCCGCCCCCAAACGCATCCGCGAGCCAGATGACGCGCTTCTACGTCACCACGCCGATCTATTACGTGAACGACGCGCCCCATATCGGGCACGCCTACACGACCCTGGCATGCGACGTGCTCGCCCGCTTCATGCGCCTCGACGGCCGCGAGGTGCATTTCCTGACAGGCGCGGACGAGCACGGCCAGAAGGTCGAGAAGGCGGCGCGCGACGCGGGCACGACGCCGCAGGAATTCACCGACCGCGTCTCGCGGAACTTCCGCGAGCTGGCGCAGCAACTCGACATATCGAACGACGACTTCATCCGCACGACCGAGCAGCGGCACAAGGAGTGCTGCGCCGAGCTCTGGCGTCGCATGGCGGCGCGCAAGGCGCCGAACGGCGAGAGCAACATCTACCTCGGCAAGTACGCGGGCTGGTACGCGATCCGCGACGAGGCCTTCTACGGCGAGGACGAACTCACCGTCGGCGCCGACGGCAAGCGCCGCGCGCCATCGGGCGCCGAGGTCGAGTGGGTGGAGGAGCCCAGCTACTTCTTCCGGCTCTCGGCCTGGCAGGACTGGCTGCTCGACTACTACGCGAAGGGCAACGCGGAGTTCATCGGGCCCGCGACGCGGCGCAACGAGGTCACCAGCTTCGTCAGGCAGGGCCTCGTCGACCTCTCGATCTCGCGCACCACCTTCAAGTGGGGCGTGCCCGTGCCCGGCGACGCCGACCACATCATGTATGTCTGGCTCGACGCGCTCTCGAACTATGTCAGCGCGCTCGGCTGGCCCGCGAACGAGGCCGACCCGCAGGGTCTCTTCGCGCGCTTCTGGCCCGCCGACCTGCACATGGTCGGCAAGGACATCGTGCGCTTCCACACGGTCTACTGGCCGGCCTTCCTTGCCGCCGCCGGCCTCGAGCCGCCGCGCCGCGTCTTCGCCCACGGCTGGTGGACGGTCGAGGGGCAGAAGATGTCCAAGTCGCTGGGCAACGTGGTGAAGCCCGCCGACATGATCGCGCGCTTCGGCCTCGACCCGGTGCGCTACTTCCTGCTGCGCGAGGTCCCGTTCGGCCAGGACGGCGACTTCAGCCAGGCCGCCATGGTGAGGCGCATCAACACCGACCTCGCCAACGACCTCGGCAACCTCGGCCAGCGCGTGCTGAGCTTCATCCAGAAGAACGCGGGCGCTTCGGTGCCGCGGCCCGGCGCCTTCACGCCCGAGGACGCGAGGCTGCTCGACGCCGGCGCCGGGCTGCTCGCCCAGCTGCGTCCCGAGCTCGCCGCGGCGCAGGCCTTCAACAGGGCGCTGGAGGCGATCTTCCAAGTCGTCGCCGAGGCGAACCGCTACGTCGACGTGCAGGCGCCTTGGACGCTGCGCAAGACCGACACGGCGCGCATGGAGACGGTGCTCTACGTCCTCGCGGAGACGATCCGCCGCGTGGCGATCGTGCTCCAGCCCTTCATGCCCTCGAGCATGGCAAAGCTGCTCGACCAGCTGGCCGTTCCGGCGGATGCGCGCGACTTCGCCCATTTCGACGCGCGCCTCGCGCCGGGAACGGCGCTGCCGCCGCCGAGCGGCGTGTTCCCGCGCCACCAGGAGCAGGCGGGCTGACGCCATGCGCCACGGGCTCGTCGACAGCCACTGCCATCTCGACTACCTCGAGCGCCAGGGCGACCTCGCCGGCGTGCTCTCCCGCGCGCGCGGCGCCGGCGTCGGCACGATGCT
>VGDA01000413.1 GCA_016869915.1 Alphaproteobacteria bacterium | reverse complement strand
ACGCGCCTGGGACGAGGCGCTCGCGCTGGGCGAGAAGCACGGCTACCGCAACGCGCAGGCGACGGTCATCGCGCCCACCGGCACGATCGGCCTCGTCATGGACTGCGACACGACGGGCATCGAGCCAGACTTCGCGCTGGTGAAGTTCAAGAAGCTGGCCGGCGGCGGCTACTTCAAGATCATCAACCGCGTCGTTCCGGAGGCGCTGCGCACGCTGGGCTACGCGCCCGACGCGATCGACGCGATCATCGCCTACGCGGTGGGCCACGGCACGCTAAAGGGCTCGCCCGCGATCGGCCATGACGCGCTGCGCGCCAAGGGCTTCGGCGAGGCGCAGCTGCAGGCGCTCGAGGGCGCGCTCAAGAGCGCCTTCGACGTCAAGTTCGCGTTCAACAAGTGGACGCTGGGCGAGGAGTTCTGCATCCACGGCCTCGGCATCTCGAAGGCGCAGCTCGACGACGTGTCCTTCGACCTGCTCTCGGCGCTCGGCTTCACCAAGGCCGAGATCGAGGCGGCGAACACCTGGTGCTGCGGCTCGATGACGCTGGAGGGCGCGCCGAACCTGAAGGCCGAGCACCTGCCTGTATTCGACTGCGCCAATCCCTGCGGGCGCAACGGCAAGCGCTTCCTGTCGGTGGAGAGCCATATCCGGATGATGGCGGCCTCGCAGCCCTTCATCTCCGGCGCGATCTCCAAGACGATCAACATGCCGAACGTTGCGACCGTCGAGGACTGCAAGCAGGCCTACCTGCTGTCCTGGCGCCTCGCGCTGAAGGCGAACGCGCTGTACCGCGACGGCTCGAAGCTCTCGCAGCCGCTCGCCGCCGTGTTCGGCGACGACGAGGGCGCGGACGCCGCGGAGGAGATCGCCTCCGCCCCGGCCGCGGCCAAGGCGACGACGGTGGTCGAGCGCGTCGTCGAGCGGATCGTCGAGAAGGTCGCGATCGCCGAGCGCATGCGCCTGCCCAACCGCCGCAAGGGCTACACGCAGAAGGCAAACGTCGGCGGCCACAAGGTGTACCTGCGCACCGGCGAGTACGAGGACGGCCGCATCGGCGAGATCTTCATCGACATGCACAAGGAAGGCGCCGCCTTCCGCTCGCTGATGAACAACTTCGCCATCGCGGTCTCGATCGGCCTGCAATACGGCGTGCCGCTCGAGGAGTTCGTGGAGGCCTTCACCTTCACGCGCTTCGAGCCGAACGGCGTCGTCCAGGGCAACGACACGATCAAGAACGCGACGTCGATCCTCGACTACGTGTTCCGCGAGCTTGCGATCAGCTACCTGGGCCGCGACGACCTCGCCCATGTCCACACCGAGGATCTCGAGCCCGACACGACGGGCAAGGGCCCCGGCGACTCGACGCTCCCCGCGACCGGGACGGCGGCTGCATCCTCGGCGCTCGACAGCCTGAAGCGCGTGGCCTCGACCGGCTTCGTGCGCCAGCGCTTCCGCGTGCTCGATGGCGGCTCGCGCGGTGCCACCGCGCGCGGCGCGATGGAGGCCGGCGACGTGGCGCTGGCGGAGCCGCCGGCCGCCGAGGCCGAGGAGGCACGGCATCCGATCGGCTTCGCGATCGAGGCGATGGAGCCAGCGGCGGCGGTGGCGCAGGCCGCTCCCGCGCGCGACGCCGCGACCAAGGTGCGCGAGGCCAAGATCCTCGGATTCACCGGCGACTCCTGCGGCGAGTGCGGCTCCATGAAGATGGTCCGCAACGGCACCTGCGTGAAGTGCATCGACTGCGGCTCGACCACCGGCTGCAGCTGACGCCTCGTCACCGGCGCGCACGGAACGGGGCCCCGCCGATGCAAGGCGGGGCCCTTTTCCTGTGCGGGCACCGCGCGCACGCGGCATCGTCCCCCATGCAATCCGGCGCATGACCTGGATCTGGATCCCGATCACCATCGCCGCCGCGCTGTCGCAGAACCTGCGCACGGCGCTGCAGAAGCACCTCAAGGGGCGGCTGTCGACGAATGGCGCGAACTACACGCGCTATGCCTTCGGCCTTCCCTTCGCGATCGGCTACGCGCTGCTGCTCCATCACGGCCTCGGCTTTTCCTGGCCGAGCCCGGACGCTGCCTTCCTCGGCTGGGTCCTGCTCGGCGGCGTCTCGCAGATCCTCGCGACGTCCCTGCTGATCGAGGCGATGACGCGGCGCAACTTCGCCGCCGGCGTCGCCTACGCGAAGACCGAGGTCGTGCAGGCCGCGCTGTTCGAGGCGGTCTTCCTCGGCCTCGCCGTCACCTTCGGGGGCATGCTGGCGATCGCGCTCGCGACGATCGGCGTGATGCTCATATCGCTGCGCGCCAGCTCCGACCCATGGCGCGAGTTCCTCGTCGGCTGGACCGACCGCGTGGCGCTGCTGGGCCTGGCGTCGGGCGGGTTCTTCGCGGTCTCCGCCGTCGCCTTCCGCGCCGCCTCGATCGGGCTGGGCCACGAGAGCTTCCTGATGAGCGCCGGCTACACGCTGGCCTGGGCGCAGTCGATCCAGGCCGCCCTGCTCACCGCGTGGCTCGCGCTGCGCGAGCCCGGCCAGTTGCACGCGGTCGCGCGGCACTGGCGCCAGGGCGCGCTTGTCGGCATCACCGGCACGCTCGGCTCGATGTGCTGGTTCACCGCGTTCACGATCCAGATCGCCGCCTATGTGCGCACGCTCGGCATGATCGAGCTCGTATTCACGTTCCTGATGGGACGCTACGCCTTCGGCGAGCGCGCCTCGCGCTACGAGCTGGCCGGCGTCGCGCTGCTCTGCGTCGGCATCGCGCTGGTGCTCAACCTGCGCTGAGGGGCTCAGCGGCGGCCCATCCGGCGCATCGCCTCGAGGCTCTCGATCATCGCGGCCGCATCGGCGCCGCGCACGCGCACGACGCGCAACCCGCGCGGTGCCTCGAACAGGGAGGGATCGAGGCGACCGATGCGCGCGTCGCGGAAATTGAGCAGCGTGCGGCCGCGACGACCGCGGCTCTCGCCTTCGCCCTCTATGCGCGCGATGACGCCCTGCCCGGTCACCCAGGCGCGGCCCGAGAAGCTCGCCCCCGACTGGCCCGACCGCTCTACGCGCACGCGCGTGGTGTCCATGCCGTTGACGCGCTCGCGCCCCTCCGCCTGCTGGCGCAAGCCCCCTCCCCCGCCCAGCACGTCGAGAGGCAGGTCCAGGGCATCGAGGTCGGTCTGGATCGCCATGCCGAGCTCGGGCAGCCCGAGCCAGCCGACATTGAGGTCGAGGCGCGCGACGAGGACCTGCGATCCGCCGGCACCTCCTTCGTGGCGCAGCGCCGTCGGCGTGCGCCAGAGCCGGCCGCGCGGCGGATCGTCGCCGGGACCAACGAGGCTCGTGGCCTCGTACTCGACCTTGAGGGCGAGGACGTCGACCGCGGCCATGGCGAGGCGAGCAGGTCCCGCGCAGGCGAGGGCGGCAGGGGCGACAAGGCTGCGTCTTGCGATCGTCATGCCCAGAGTTTCCGCGTCGTCGATGGCGGCACTGTGGCAGAACGCGCGGCGCGCGGGCTATCTTCCCCGCGTCCGCATCACAGGAGGAACGCCCATGGCCGGCCAGATCGACGCGCGTCTAAAGGAAATCGGCA
>VGDA01000412.1 GCA_016869915.1 Alphaproteobacteria bacterium | reverse complement strand
CTGTACATCAACTTCGTCGCGATCTTCCAGTTCCTCATCTCGCTGACCGGCCAGCGCGACGAGTAGTCGGGCCCGCCTCGCGCGGTCCCGGACCCCGGCGGGGCGACCCGCCGGGGTTTTTTCATGGCCGGCGCGCGCCGCCCGTCAGCCCGAGCCGATCCCGAAGCGCCGGCGCAGCGCGTCCGACAGCCGCTTGCCGCAGGCGGAGACCGCGAAGACGAAGGCGATGTAGATCGCCGCCGTCGCGGTCAGGATCTCGATCGGCTCGTACCAGACGTTCACCAGCTTCTGGGACTGGAACATCAGGTCCTGGACGGTGATGACCGACACCAGCGTCGACGACTTCACGATCACCGTGAACTGGTTGACGATCGCCGGCGCGGAGGACAGCGCGACCTGCGGCAGCACGATGCGCGCCATGACCAGCGCCGGGCCCATGCCGACCGCCTCGCCTGCCTCGCGCTGGCCGCGCGGCACGGCCTCGATGCCGGCGCGGAACGTCTCCGCGAGGTAGCCGCTCGACTGCAGCGCGAGCGCGACCCAGCCCGCGGTGAAGAAGGAATTGGGCCAGCCGAAGAGCTCGGGCCAGACATAGTTGACCCACATCAGCTGCACGAAGATCGGCGTCGCGCGGAAGAACTCGACGAGCAGCGTCGCCAGCGGCCGCAGCGGCCGGACATGCATGCGCACGAGGCAGAGCGCGAGGCCGCCAAGGATCGCGGCGGCGAAGGCCAGCGCGCAGACATGCAGCGTGACGAGGAAGCCGTCGAGCAGGAGCTCGCGCTGGTTCCAGACGAGGCGTTCCCAGTTGCCCATGGCCGCCGCCCGCGCCTCAGGCCAGGATCCGCTGGCGCCAGCGCTCGCTGGCGAGGCGCACGAGCGAGGCCGCGGCCCAGACGACGGCGAAGTAGAGCAGCGCCGCCCCGGTGTAGAGCGGCAGCGGCTTCATCTCGGTCGCCGTCACCATCGACACGCGGTACATGAGGTCCGGCACGGTGATCAGCGACACGATCGTCGTCGCCTTGAACAGCGACACGAGCTGGTTCAGGCCCTCGGGCAGCATCCGGCGCACCACCTGGGGCATCACGATGCGCCAGAGGATCTGCAGCTCCGACATGCCGCAGGCGCGGCCTGCCTCCAGGTGGCCGCGCGGGATCGCCTGGATCCCGGCGCGGAACGTCTCGGCGTAGTAGCCGCTGTAGACCAGGCCGAGCGCGATCACCGCAGAGGCGAAGGGGTGGAACTCGATGCGCATGCCGAGCGCCGCGCCGAGCAGCAGCGGCAGCACGAAATGCACCCAGACCAGCATGATGTAGTCCGGCGCGTTGCGGAACGTCTCGACATGCAGCGTGCCGAGGACGCGGAAGGGCAGGGCGCGGGCGACGCGCAGCAGCGCCGCGCCGAGGCCGAGCACGATCGCGGCGGTCGCCGAGGCCGCGAAGACGTGGAAGTTGAAGGCGAGCCCGCTCAGCATCACCTCGCGGTAGTCCCAGAAGAGCGAGAGGTCGACGCTCTCGCGCAGGGCCTGCGAGAACATCAGCGCGCCTGGCCGAGGAACTTCGACAGGAACTGGCGGCAGCGCTCCGAGCGCGGCGCGCCGAAGACCTGCTCTGGCGGGCCGCTCTCCTCGATCACGCCATCGTGCAGGAACATCACCTCGTCCGAGACCTCGCGCGCGAAGCGCATCTCGTGGGTGACCACGATCATAGTCGTGCCGCGCTGCGCGAGCTCGCGCATCACCACGAGGACCTCCTCGGTGAGCTCGGGGTCGAGGGAGGACGTCGCCTCGTCGAAGAGCATCGCCTTGGGCTGCATCGCGAGCGCGCGGGCGATCGCGACGCGCTGCTGCTGCCCGCCGGAGAGATGGGCGGGATAGGCGTCGCGCTTCCCGGCCAAGCGCACCTGCTCGAGTGCCGCCTCGCCGAGCGCGACGGCCTCCGCGCGCGGCAGGCCGCGCACGCGCATCGGCGCCTCGATGACGTTGCCGAGCGCCGTCATGTGCGGCCAGAGGTTGAACTGCTGGAAGACCATGCCGAGGTCGCGGCGCAGCCGGTTGATCTCGGCCAGCGACCGCGGCTTCCTGCGCCCGGCGCCGTCCTCGACGAAGCCCATCGGCACGCCGTCGAGGTAGACTTCGCCCTTGGTCGGCACCTCGAGCCGGTTGATGCAGCGCAGCAGCGTGCTCTTCCCCGAGCCGCTGGCGCCGATCATGCTCACGACGCTGCCGCGATGGACGTCGAAGGACACGCCCTTTAGCACCTCGAGGTCGCCGAAGCGCTTGCGTATGCCGCTCGCGCGGATCGCCGGCATGTCGTCCATGCATCCCCCTCCCCGCGCGGACCGGCACCTTGCGGGGATCTCCCCCGCGAATTTGCCGGATGGACACGCGCGCCCGGCTTCATCATCCTCGCTCGAGACGGTTCCTTGCAACACCAGCGTCCCGCAGGTCGACCATGCAGCTCCCGCCCGCCGACATCGGCATGCCCGCCGACGAGATCGACACCCCCGCCCTGGTGCTCGACCTCGACGCCTTCGAGCGCAACCTCGCCAAGATGGCGCGCCTCGCGCGCGAGGCCGGCGTGCGCCTGCGCCCGCACGCCAAGACCCACAAGTCGACGGCGGTGGCGCTGCGCCAGATCGCCCATGGCGCGATCGGCCAGTGCTGCCAGAAGGTCGGCGAGGCCGAGGTGCTGGTGCGCGGCGGCGTGCGCGACGTGCTGGTCAGCAACGAGGTCTTCGGCGCGCAGAAGATGCGCCGGCTCGCGGCCCTGGCGCGCGAGGCGACCATCGGCGTGTGCTTCGACGACGCGGAGCAGGTCGAGCAGGCCTCGCGGGCGGCGCGCGACTACGGCGTCCAGATCGGCGGCCTCGTGGAGATCGAGCTTGGCATGAACCGATGCGGCGTCATGCCCGGCGCCGACGCCGTCGAGCTCGCCAAGCGCATCGCCGGCGCGCCCGGCCTCGTCTTCAAGGGCATCCAGGCCTACCACGGCACGGCGCAGCACATGCCCACGCATCGCGAGCGCGTCGAGGCGATCGCCAGGGCCTCCGAGGCGGTGCGCGCCACGCGCGACGGGCTCGCCGCGGCGGGCCTTGCCTGCGAGACCATCGGCGGCGCGGGCACCGGCACGTTCCGCCAGGAATCGGCGAGCGGGCTGTGGAACGAGCTGCAGGTCGGCTCCTACGCCTTCATGGACACCGACTACGCGTCGATCGGCGACGAGCACGGCGCCAACCGCTACACCGAGTTCGAGCACAGCCTGTTCGTGCTGGCGACGATCATGAGCGCGCCGACCGCGGATCGCGTCGTGGTCGACGCCGGGCTCAAGAGCTACTCGATGGAGAAGGGTCCGCCCTGGGTCCATGGCCGCGCGGGCCTCGAGCCCTACGGCGTATCGGACGAGCATGCGCGCGTGCGCGTGACCTCCGGGCCGAAGCCGCGGCTGGGCGAGAAGCTGATGCTGATCCCGGGCCATTGCGACCCGACGATCAACCTTCACGACTGGTATGTCGGGATCCGCAACGGGCGCGTCGAGGCGCTCTGGCCGGTCTCGGCGCGCGGCGCCAGCCGCTGAAAATCGTTTATT
>VGDA01000411.1 GCA_016869915.1 Alphaproteobacteria bacterium | reverse complement strand
CCACTCCAGAAAAGGTCAAGCCCGCGGGCGGGGCCTCAGCCGATCATCTCGCCGCGGAAGGCCCAGCGCGTCATGCGGCGCTCCACGACGGCGCAGAGCGCGTACATGAGGATGCCCATGATCGCGATCGCGAACAGGCCGGCGAAGGTGGTGGCGGTGTCGTTGCGCGCCCCGGCGGAGAGCATCAGGAACCCGATGCCGCGGTTGCCGCCGACGGTTTCGGAGATCACCGAGCCGATGAAGGCGAGCGTGATCGCGACCTTCAGGCTGCCGAAGAGGTAGGGCATGGCGCGCGGGATGCCGACCTTGGTCAGGATCTCGTAGCGGGTCGCGCCGAGCGAGCGCATGACGTCGCGCATCTCCGGCTCGATCGTGGCGAGGCCGGTGGCGACGTTGACGACGATCGGGAAGAACGAGATCACGAAGGCAGTGATGATCGCCGGCGTCGCGCCGACGCCCAGCCAGATCATCAGGATCGGCACGATCGCGACCTTGGGGATCGCGTTGAAGGCGATCAGCAACGGGTAGAGCCCGGCATAGACGAAGGGCGAGGCGCCGATCGCGAGGCCGAGCACGAGGCCGCAGGCGATCGCCAGCGCGAAGCCGATCAGCGTCGTCCACAGCGTCTCGAGGCAGAAGCGCAGCAGGATGTCGAAGCGGTCCACCGAGACGGCCATGATCCGCGACGGCCGCGGCAGGATGATCTCCTGGATCGCGAAGCCGACGCAGGACGCCTCCCAGGCCAGCAGGAACGCCGCCATGACGAGCCATGGCATCGCGGCCTGGAGCAGGCGGCTCTGGCTGTCGGTCATCACGCGTATTCCTGGTGGATGCGGTCGCGCAGCCCGTGGACGATGTCCACGAAGGCGGGCTCGAAGGTGCTGGCGAGCGTGCGCGGGCGCGGCAGGTCGATCGGCCGGACCATCACGATGCGCCCCGGCCGGCGGCTCATCACGTAGACCGTGTCGGCGAGGTAGACGGCCTCGCGCAGGTCGTGCGTGACCAGGACGGCGGTGAACCGGCGCTCCAGCCAGAGGTTCTGCATCACGCCCCAGAGCTCCTCGCGCGTGAAGGCGTCGAGCGCGCCGAAGGGCTCGTCGAGCATCATGATCTCGGGCTCGTGGATGAGCGCGCGGCAGAGGTTGGAGCGCTGCTGCATGCCTCCCGAAAGCTGCCAGGGGTACTTGTCGGCGAAGCCGCCGAGGCCGACCGAGGCGAGGAGCGCGCGCGCCTTTTCGGCGTACTCGGCCTTGCGGGCGCGGAACTGGCGCTTGTACGGCTCCACCACCTCAAGCGGCAGCAGCACGTTGTCGAGCGTCGTGCGCCAGGGCATCAGCGTCGGGTTCTGGAACGCCATGCCGACGCCCTTGATCGGGCGCACGACCTGCTCGCCGTGGACGACCACCTCGCCCGAGGTCGCCGGCAGCAGGCCGGTGACCAGCTTCATCAGGGTGGACTTGCCGCAGCCCGACGGGCCGACCACCGCGATGAACTCACCCTTGCGGATCGAGATCGTCGCGTCGGCCAGCGCGAGCGTCGCGCCGTCGCCGCGCCCGTAGGCGAGGCTGACGGCGCGCAGCTCGACCAGCGGCCCGTCGGCCGCGGCGACGCCGCTCACGGCGCGATCATCCTCTCCGCCTTCGGGGGCAGGAAGCGCGAGGTGAAGACCTTGTCCGGCTCCGGCGCGGCGGGCAGGCCGAAGGCCTCGGCGACGTCCTTGACCGAGCGCGCGAAGCGCGCCGGGTCGACGTCGCCCATGCCGTTCGCCCGCACCCAGGGCGTCAGGATGTTCATGCGCAGCGACATGGCGAGGCGCTCGGCCTCCAGCGCCTCGTTGATCAGCGGGTCGCGCTTCTTCGCGGCGGCGATGCCGGTGGCGGGCGTCGCCACCACCTCGCGCCAGGCCTTGGCCGTGGCGCGGATGAAGCCGGTGACGGCCGCGGGGTTGGCGGCGGCGAACTCCGGCGAGACGATGATGCCGTTGCCGTACACGTCCATGCCGGCGTCCGAGTAGGTCATCGCGACGATGTCGTCGATGCCGACATTGCGCGCCTTCAGGTCGAGGATCGACGAGAAGTAGTGGCCGGAGATGAAGTCGACCGAGCCCTGCACCAGGCTCTGCTCGCGCAGCTGCGGCGTCAGGTTCACCGACTCGACCTTGGAACGGTCGATGCCGGTCTTCTTCGCGAAGGCCGGGAAGAGCCGGAACGAGGCGTCGAACACCGGCGCGCCGAGCTTCTTGCCCTCGAGGTCCTTCGGGCCCTTGATGCCGCTCTTCTTCAGCGCGTAGACGCCGAAGGGCGGGAAGTCGTAGGCGATGAAGACGCAGAGGATCTCCTTGCCCGGGTTCTTCGCGTTGTACTCGATGAGCGAGTTCACGTCGGCGAAGCCGAGCTGGTAGGCGCCGGTGGCGACGCGCTGCATCGCGCCCGCCGAGCCCTGGCCCGGGTCCATCGTGACGTCGAGGCCCTCGGCCTTGTAGTAGCCCTTGTCGAGCGCGACGAGGAAGGGCGAGGTCGGGCCCTGGAAGACCCAGTCGAGCGTGAACTTGACGGCCGTCTGGGCCGGCGCCGGCAAGGCCCCGAGCGCGATGGTGGCCGCGAGCAGCGCCCCGCCTGCGAGGCGCCTGGTGATCTTCGTCATGTCTGGCTCCCTGTCCGGTTCGGGCGTGGCTGCCCGGATTCGTCGGCGACGGAGAGTGCAGCATGGACCGGGACCGGGCAAGCGCGGCGCCCCGGACTGCCCGCGCGCGAGGCAGGCGGCACGGCGGGCGCGGCGGGCGACATCGCGGCAGGGACCGGTCTAGGATGGCGCGCATGAGATGCCAAGGGCATCGCTTCGCGCGCCCCCTCCTCCTCGCCGCCGTGCTCGCCCTTGCGTGGGCGGCACCGCTCGCCGAGGCGTCGGCGCAGGGCAGCAGCCAGCGGCGCGGCTACGTCACCCGCAACGGCGTCTACGTGCCGCCGAGCCACCAGACGAAGCCTGACGGCACCAAGGCCAACAACTGGTCCACGCGGGGGAACGTGAACCCCTACACGGGCCGGCACGGCACGGTCGATCCGTCGAAGCCACGCGCGCCGCGCCTGCGCTGAGCACGCGACACGTGGCCGCCCGGCCCTCCCACCCGCTGCTCGGGATCGGCCTCATGCTGGTCGCCGTGACCCTGGGCAGCACGCTCGACGCCACCGCGAAATGGCTGGCGCAGCACTATTCCGCGCCGCAGGTCGTCTGCGTGCGCTTCGCCGCGCAGACGCTCGCCATGCTCGCGCTCGCGCCGTGGATCGGGCTGCGCGCGATCGTGTCGACCCAGGTGCCCGGCCTGCACCTGCTGCGCGGGCTGTCGATGATCCTCGCCAGCGGCCTGTTCGTGGCCGCGCTCGCGGTCCTGCCGCTCGCGACCTCGGTGGTGCTCGGCCAGACCTCGCCGCTGATCGCCGCGGCCATCGCGGTGCCGCTGCTGGGAGAGCGGGTCGGGCTGCGCCACTGGCTCTGGGTGCTGCTCGGCTTCGCCGGCGTGGTCGTCGTGCTGCGGCCGGCGCCGGAGGTGTTCGGCTGGGCGGTAGCCCTGCCGATCGCATCGGCCGCGAGCTACG
>VGDA01000410.1 GCA_016869915.1 Alphaproteobacteria bacterium | reverse complement strand
TGGGAATCCCTCGCGATTCAACCAGGATGGAATTCGCTCTAGCAGGCTGCTGAAAAACCCCTTCGCGGTTGCCGAGGTCGCATGATTCACTTCGCGTGAACCTGCGACGGAGAGAGGCGATGCGCGGACGCGAGGCGGAAGACGGCGGCATGTTCAGCTACGTGTCGCTGGAGAAGCGGGTGCCGATGGATCACCCGTTGCGGGCGATCCGTTCGCTGGCGGACGCGGCGTTGGGCAAGCTGAGCGGGCGGTTCGATGCGCTGTATTCGACGACGGGGCGGCCGTCGATACCGCCCGAGATGCTGCTGCGCGCGACGCTGCTGCAGGCGTTCTTCTCGGTGCGCTCGGAGCGGCAGTTGATGGAGCAGATCGACTACAATCTGTTGTTCCGCTGGTTCGTGGGATTGGGAATGGACGCGCCGGCGTGGCACGCGACGGTGTTCACGCATAACCGGGACCGGCTGCTGGAGGCGGACGTGGCGCGCGAGTTCCTGTCTGCGCTGCTGTCGTTGGATGGTGTGAAGAAGCTGCTGTCGAGCGAGCACTTCTCGGTGGACGGCACGCTGGTCGAGGCGTGGGCGTCGATGAAGAGCTTCCGGCCGAAGGACGGTTCGGGCGGCCCGCCGGGCCCGGGGCGCAACGGCGAGCGGGACTTTCATGGGGAGAAGCGCTCGAACGAGACGCACGCCTCGACGACGGACCCGGACGCGCGGCTGTACCGGAAGGCGGACGGCCAGCCGTCGAAGCTCTGCTACGCGGGGCACTTGATGATGGAGAACCGCAACGGCTTGGCGGTGGACGCGACGCTGACGCAGGCGAGCGGCACGGCCGAGCGCGACGCCGCGCTGGCGATGCTCGACCGGCGGGGCGGTTCCGGCCGGATCACGCTGGGGGCGGACAAGGCCTACGACGTGAGCGGGTTCGTGGACGAACTGCGCGTCCGCAAGGTGGTTCCCCACATCGCGGTGAACGGGAGCGTCTCCAAGCTGGGCAAGGTGCGCAAGACGAAGATCGACGGGCGCACGACGCGCCATGCGGGGTACGCGACGAGCTTGCGCATTCGCAAACGCATCGAAGAAGTGTTCGGCTGGATGAAGGTCCAGGCGGGCATGGCCAAGACCAAGCTGCGGGGGTTGGCCAAGGTCGAAGCGGCGTTCACATTCGCCGCCGTCGCCTACAATCTGATCCGGCTACCCAAGCTGCTCGCCGCCAACACGGGTTGAGGTGCGAGCAGGGGCAAGCGGCACGGGCGAAGCAGTCCGGAGCGCGACACGAATGGGCCCATAGCCCAAGCAATAATCTCGAATCCGCCATCGCCGCGTCGTCGAAAACCCCGGTAACGCAACCAAACCAGAGTTCTTCAGCAGCCTGCTAAGGCACATGATCTCCACGATCTCGCCGTCGGCGATGCGTCGAGCCTCGGTGGCGGAAGCGTCGAGCGCGTCCCGGCCTGCCTCGCAGGCGGCAAGCGCGGCGCGAAGCCGGTCGGCCTCGGCTTCCGGCAGGGCCCGGTCGGGCGCGCCGGAACGGATGCTCCGCCCGTGCATCTGGCTCAGGACGACAGGCGGTTCAGGCCATCGAGCGCCGCGGTCTTGTAGCACTCGGCAAGGGTCGGGAAGTTGAACACCGCGTCGGCGAAGTAGTCGATGCAGCCGTCATGGGCCATCAGGGTCTGGCCGATATGGATCAGTTCGCTCGCTCCCTCGCCCATGATGTGGACCCCCAGCAGCTTCCTGGTATCGGGGCTGAAGACGATCTTGAGCATGCCGGTCCGGTCGCCGATGATCTGCCCGCGCGAGATCTCCCGGTAGTTGGCCTTGCCGATCTCGTAGGGTATGCCGGCCGCGGTCAGTTCGTCCTCGTTCCGGCCGATCGTCGAGATCTCCGGCACGGTGTAGATGCCGTAGGGGAAGAGGCCGATGCCTGCCTCCTCGTCGGCGCGCAGCCCGAAGGCGTGGCGGGCCGCGGACCTGCCCTGCTCGTAGGACGTGGACGCGAGGGAGGGAAAACCGATCACGTCCCCTACCGCGTAGACATGCCCGACATTGCTCTGGAAATGCGCGTTCACCGCGATGCGGCCCCGCTCGTCGCGAAGCACGCCGGCCTTGTCCAGGTCGAGCCGCGCCGTCGCCCCGACGCGGCCTATCGAGTAGAGCGCCGCCTCCGCATGCAGGACCTTGCCGCTCCGCAGCCGCACCTCGACCGGCTTGGATGCCCCCTGCCGGAGGTCGATGCCCGACACCTCCTCGCCGAGGCGCATCGTCACGTTGCTCTGCTGGATCACGTAGGTGAGCGCGGCCGAGATCTCGTGGTCGAGGAACGGAAGCAGCGTAGGCCGCTTGTCGACGATGGTAACCCGCACGCCGAGGGCGGCGAACATCGTCGCGTACTCGACGCCAATCACGCCCGCGCCGACCACGATGAGAGACCGGGGCAGGCGCTCCAGCCCGAGCACGTCGTCGCTCGTGAAGACCTGCTGGCCGTCGAAGGGAATGTGGCCGTCGCGCGCGGCCTCCGTCCCGCAGGCGACGACGATCTTCGCTGCGCTGATCTGGCGGCGCCCATGCCCGGCGGCGGATTGCAGCTCGATCGTGTGCGGGTCGACGAAACGCGCGGTGGATTCGATGAGCTCGACGCGGTTCCGCGACATCTGGTTGCGGATCACGTCTATCTCGGAGCGCACGACCTGGTGCACGCGGTAGAGCAGGTCGTCGATCGAGATGTCCTGCTTCACCCTGTATGACGAGCCGTAGATCCCGCGCTCCCGGAACCCCGAGAGGTGGAGCACGGCCTCGCGGAAGGTCTTGGACGGGATCGTCCCCGTGTTCACGCACACGCCGCCGACGGCGCGCGAGCGCTCGATCACGGCGGCGCGCCGTCCGATCTTGGCGGCCTGGATCGCCGCCCGCTGGCCCGAAGGTCCCGAGCCGATCACGATCATGTCGTAGTCGAATTCCATCGGCATCCCCCGTAGCGCCATTCCGGCCGGCGCCGCCGACCCGTTCCCATCCGCGTGCCTTGCCGTCGCCTCGCCAGCGGCTTCACGTGCGCGCGGGACCGCTGGAAGGCTCGGAGAGGGCACCGGCGGCTTCGAACGGCCCTTGTAATCGCCCGACGCTAGCGGCGACGAAGCGACGCGGCCGGTACAGAAGACGCCACTCTGGAGATACCCGCGCGGTCGACGGCGCCATGCCGCCTCTTCGGGATCGCCAGCCGTCGCGCGACGGACGCCGCGGCCTGCGACATCCGGTCGTGTTCCGCCGGAGCCAACGGCGTCGCAGGCTTCGGGGATCCACGAGGCAGGAGCAACCAATGGACGACGCGGCGCTCGAGATCGGGAGGGAAGGGTCGACGACGGCCGAGGATCTTGCGCTCCTTGCCCGCCTGATCGGCGAGGTGAGGATCGCGGCCGACGGGCTTCGGCTTGTCGGGACGTCGCTCCACCTGCGGCGCGACGACCTGCATGGCGACGCGGTCGCGCTTATGGGAACAAGCCTCGCCGCCCTCCACGGCAGGCTCGAGGAGACGCGCAGGCGCCCCTGCACGGTCGTGTCCCTGGTGATGGTGTAGGTGGGAGCGCGGCCGCCGGCCCGCGCGCGCTAGGGAGCGCCGTAGCGGGCCGGCGGCGGCGCGGGCGGCCACCG
>VGDA01000409.1 GCA_016869915.1 Alphaproteobacteria bacterium | reverse complement strand
GGGGCCTCTTCCTCGCCACGATGGCATGCTGGTGCATGCTGCTCGCCTGGTTCAAGGCGACGCTGGAAGAGCCTCGCCGGGGCTGAGCCTCCCGGCCGCGTCCAGCAGGCCGAGGGCTGCCGCCTCCACCTCGTCCACGCCGAGCCCGGCAAGGTCCGGCTGGCGCAGGAAACGCGCGGCGCGGCCGCGCGGCGCGCAGAGCGCGGGATCGCTCTCCTCCGAGAACAGCGCGAGCACGGGCGCGCCCGCGGCCGCGATCCAGTGCATCGGCCCGGTGTCGTTGCCGATCGCGAGGACGCAGGCGCGGCCGAGCGGCACGAGGTCCGCGAGCGCCGTTCGCCCGCAGAGGTCGATGGCGTCCGGCGCCTCGGCGCGGATGCGCGCGGCGAGCGGCGCGTCGGCCGCGGCGCCGAGCACGGCGCAGCCGATGCCGCGCGCGGCGAGCCTGCGCGCGAGCGCGGCGAAGCGCTCGGCCGGCCAGCGCTTCGCGGGCCGGTGCGGCGAGGCGCCGGGCACGAGCAGCGCCACGCGCGCGGGCAGGCCGAAGCGCGCGACGCCGCCGTCCATCCAGGACAGGTCCGGCGCGGCCTGCGGCACGACGCCGGCACTGGCAAGCTGGCCGGCGAGCCGCTCCTGCGTGTGCAGGACGTCGCGCCGCGGGTCGTCGTGGCGATGCGAGGCGCCGGCGACGCGGCCGACCCATTCGGGGCGCGGGCCGGGGCCGATCATGCGGAAGATCCAGTCGGAGCGGTCGCTGGTCTGCAGGTCGTAGACGCGCGCGAAGCCCGCGGCGCGGATGCGCGCGCGCAACCCGACCCAGGCGAGGCGCCAGAAGGGCAGCCGCTCCTCGAGCCAGACCTCGTCGAACCAGGGCGCGCGGGCGAGCAGGCCGGCATAGGGCGGCGTCGTCAGCAGACGACGCGGCTGCCGGGATGGCGCGCGCGGATCGCGGCGAAGGCGCCGAAGGCCTGGGCGACGTCGCCCAGCGCGCCGAGCTTGACGACGAGGATCGGCGCCGCGCTCACGCCGGCGGGGGCGCGTCGCGCGCCGCGAGCAGCTCTGCGTAGACTTCGAGCGTCGCCGCGCACATCGCCTCGCGCGTGAAGCGGGCGCGCACATGCGCGATCGCCTCGCGCGACATCTCCTGCCGCGTCCCGGGCGCCAGCTCGATCGCCTCGCCCAGCCGCGCGGCGAGGGCCTCGACGTCCGCCGGCGGCGTCAGCCATCCGGTGACGCCGTCGACGACGATTTCCCGCGCGCCGCCATGGCCGCTGACGATCACCGGGCGGCCCATCGCGCCGGCCTCCGCGACCACGCGCCCGAAGGCCTCGGGATCGGTCGAGGCGGAGACGACGACGTCGGAGAGCATGTAGGCGGCCGGCATGTCCGAGCAGTGGTCGACGATGCGCACGATGCCCTCGAGGCCGTGGCGCAGGACGCGCTGCTCGAGTTCGGCGCGATAGGCCGTGCGCCCCTGGTCGGCGCCGACCAGCACGACCTGGATGTCCGCGCGCCCGAGCCTGGCGACCGCGTCGATCAGCACGCCCTGCCCCTTCCAGCGGGTTAGGCGGCCGGGAAGCATCACCACCGGCGCGCCGTCGGCGATGCGCCAGCTCCGGGCGAGGGCGATCACGCGCTCGTGGCTGACGGCGTCGGGATCGAAGCTGCGGATGTCGACGCCGCGCGGGATCACGCGGATGCGGTCGTCCGGGCAGCCATACTCCGCCTTCACGTGCTCGGCGATGAACTCGGAGATCGCGATGACCCGGTCGGCGTCGGTCATCACCGCGTTGTACCTACGCTTGAGCGCGCTGCCGGCGTTGTAGGTGCCGTGGAAGGTCGTCACCAGCTTCACGCCGCAGCGCCGCGCGGCCCGGCGCGCGCTCCATGCGGGGGCCCGGCTGCGTGCATGCACGATGTCGACGCCCCAGCGCCTGATCGCCGCCTCGAGGCGCGCGGCGTTGCGCCAGACGACCAGAGGGTTCTTCGAGGCCAGCGGCATCGCGAGGTGCAGGGCGCCGGCGCGCTCGAGTTCGCGCGTCATCGGCCCTCCCGCCGATGCCACGATGGCCCGCCCGCCCGCATCCATGATCGCCGCCGCCATGTCGCAGGTGCCGCGCTCGACGCCGCCGGTATGGAGCGCGGGCAGCACCTGCAGCACGGTCGGCCCGCTCGCCGCGAGGAAGCGCGGGCCCGGTGCGACGGCACCCTGCGCGGTGCTACTGTGGTTGGAAGCCAATGTCCGCCAGCCCTCGCGTGTTCCCGTGACCGAAGCCATGGAAGAGACAGGCCGGCTGCCGCGCGCCTGCGGGCCCTCTATCGCCTATCGCCGCCGCCCCGGCAAGCAGCCGACGGTCGTCTTCCTGGGCGGGTTCCGCTCCGACATGTCGGGCAGCAAGGCGTCCACGCTCGACGCGCATTGCGCCGCGCGCGGCCAGGCCTTCCTGCGGCTCGACTATTCGGGGCACGGCGCGAGCGAAGGCGCGTTCGAGGACGGGACGGTCGGCTCCTGGGCGCAGGACGCGCTCGACGCGATAGACGCGCTGGCAGGCGAAGAACTCGTGCTCGTGGGCTCGAGCATGGGCGGATGGATCATGCTCGAGGTCGCGCTGGCGCGGCCCGGGCGCGTGCGCGCCATGCTGGGCATCGCGGCGGCGCCGGACTTCACCGAGGACCTGGTCTGGGCGCGCATGGACGCGGCTACGCGCCGCGCGCTCGAGGACACGGGCGTCGTCCGGCGGCCGAGCGAATACGGCGGCGAGCCCTACGCGATCACGCGCAGGCTGGTGGAGGACGGGCGGCGGCGCCTGCGCCTGCGCGCGCCGATCCCGTTCTGCGGCCCCGTGCGCCTCCTGCACGGCCAGCGCGATCCCGACGTTCCGTGGGAACGCTCGCTCCTGCTCGCCTCGCGGCTGGCCGGCGACGACGTGCGCTGCATCATCGTCAAGGACGGAGACCACAGGCTCTCGCGCCCGCAGGACCTCGCGCTGCTCGGCGCGACGCTCGACGAACTGCTCGCCTGATCAGCCCCCGGCGCGCTCGCGCGCCAGGATCGCGCGCAGCCCGGCGCGGTAGTCCGGATGCTCGAGCCGCACACCGAGGCGCTCGCGGATCGCGAGGTTCGAGACGCGCTTGTTTTCTGCGTAGAAGCCGCGCGCCATTTCGCTCATCGACGCCGCGGCGACCGCGTAGGGGACCTCCGGCGGCGGCTCGACGCCGAGCAGCGCGGCGGCGAAGGCGACGACATCCTGCGGCGGCGCGGGCTCGTCGTCGCAGACATTGTAGGCGGCGCCAGGATCCGGGCTGGCGATCGACGCCTCGAGCACCCGCGCGATGTCGTCGACATGTATACGCCCGAAGACCTGGCCCGGCTTTACGATCCGCCGCGCGCTGCCGTCGCGCAGCGCGTCGAAGGCCGAGCGCCCCGGCCCGTAGATTCCGGCGAGCCGGAAGACATGCATCGGCACGCCGATGCGGCAGAGCGCAAGCCAGCCCTGCTCGGCCTCGACCCGCGCGCGGCCGCGCGGCCCCAACGGATGCAGCCCCGCCTTCTCGTCTACCCAGGCGCCGCCGCGGTCGCCATAGACCCCGGTGGTCGACAAGTAGCCGGCCCAGCGCATGCCGCCCGCCACGGCGGCGATGTCGCCGGCATGGTGCG
>VGDA01000408.1 GCA_016869915.1 Alphaproteobacteria bacterium | reverse complement strand
AGGACGCTGATGCCGGAGGCGGGCACGCCCGCGGCCAGCAGCCGCTCGATCATCGGGCGCAGGAAGAGGTGGTTGGGCACCGGGCGCGTGATGTCGCAGATCAGGATGCAGGCGCTGCGCTTGCCGCGCGCCAGCTCCGACAGCGGCGCCGAGCCGATCGGCCGCTCGAGCACGCCGGCGATCGCGGCCGCGGGATCGGCGACGCGCGGCAGGTCGCGCTTGCGGATCACCGTCGCCTCCGCTTCCGGAGGCAGGTCGACCGCGAGGTGCGAGCGGCCATAGGCGATCTCGATCCTGCCGCCGCTGGTGCTGCTCATGGGCTCGTCCTCCGGTCGATGGCGCGCAGCGCGCGCAGGGCGGCGCAGGCGGCGCCATAGCCGTTGTCGATGTTGACCACCGCGACGCCGGGCGCGCAGCTCGCGAGCGCGGCGTGCAGCGCCGTCTCGCCGCCGCGCGCGGCGCCGTAGCCGGTCGAGGTCGGCACGCCGATCACGATCCCGGGCACGAGGCCGCCGAGCACGCTCACCATCGCCGCGTCCATTCCCGCGACGGCGATCACGATCGGATGCGCGACGATCTCCGGCACGCGCTCCATCAGCCGCCAGATGCCGGCAACGCCGACGTCGTGGATGCCGGTCGCGCGCTCGCCCGAGAAGGCGAGCGTGCGCTCGGCCTCGCGGCACACGCGCATGTCCGACGTGCCGGCCGCGACGATGGCGACGCGGCCCTCGCGCGCGGGCGGCGCGACGTCGCCGTAGAAGCCGGTGGCGGAGAGCGCGTCGTAGTCGAGCCGCGCGCGATGCGCGGCCGGCAGCGCGGCAAGCGCCTCGGGCGACAGCCGCGTCAGCAGCATGGAGGCGCCGCGCGCCGCGACGCGGTCGAGGATCGCGGCGAGATGTGCGTCGGACTTGCCGGCGCAGAGCACCGCCTCGTCGAGGCCGATGCGCCCGCCGCGCCCGAAATCGAGGACGATGCCGCTATCCGACATGGCGTGCCTGCGCGGGCCGGAGGAAGGCGCTGCCCATCCGGTAGGGCGCGAAGGACACCGGCCGCGCGCCGCCGGGCAGCGCGCCGATCGCCGCTGCGATCTCGTCGCGCGCGCGGTCGTCGAGCGCGTCGAGCGCCGCGGGCTCGAGCTCGACCACCAGGCCCGCGCGGCGGATGCGGCAGCGCAGCGTGCGCGCGCCGAGGCGCCTTGCCAGCAGCGTCTCCGCCGCGTGGACCAGCGCGAGGTCCGCGGGGTCGATCGCGATCCCGGTCTCGACGCGGCTCGACAGGCAGGGCGAGGCCGGAAGCTCGGCGACGTCGCCGAGGCCGAGATGGCGGGCGAGGGCGCGCACGCCCTGCTTGTCGATGCCGGCCTCGACATAGGGATGGCGCACGCGATGCGCCTCCGCGGCCTTGAGCCCGGGACGCCAGTCCGCGAGGTCGTCCGCGTTGGTGCCCGAGACGATCGTCGCGTCGGTCGCCGCGGCGATGCCCGAATAGAGGTTGGTCTTGCACCAGAAGCAGCGATCCGCGGGGTTGGCGCGGTAGCGCGGGTCCTCGAACTCGCGCGCGTCGATCACCTCGAGGCGCCAGCCGCGCGCCGCGGCCAGGTCGCGCACGCGGCGCGTCGCCTCCGGCGGGACGGCGGGCGAGGTCGCGTGCATCATCGTCGCGCGCGCGCCGAGCGCCTCTTGCGCAAGGGCCGCGAGCGTCGTGCTGTCGACGCCGCCGCTGGTCGCGACGGCGACGTCGCCCAGCGCGCGGAGGATGGCCTCCAGCCTCGCGACGGCATCGGTCGTGCCGGCCTCGTTCATCGGAACCATTCCTCCCGCGCGCCGGTCACGCGTCCTCGACGCGCCGGCGCAGCCTCGTGCGCGCGGCATGGTCGCCCGCGGCGGCGACGTCGTCCATCTCCGCCTTGGCCGTGCGGCTCCCGTCGGGGCGCGTCGCCGTCTTCACCCGCACCGCGCCGCCGGCGCTGTCGTCGCGCGTCGCTGCCTCTCGCGCCAGGATCCGGCGTTCCGCGCGCTCGATGCGCAGGCCGAGCGTCGAGGTCTCGGCGAGGCAGGCCGCGGCGACGGCCTCGATCGCGTCGGCGCGCGCCAGGACCTGGACCTGCGCGACCATGCGTCCCTTCTTGCCGAAGGCCGGCGCCTGCAGCGCGTCGAGCACGCCCGGCATGGCGCGCAGCCGCTCGAGCCCGACGGCGAGGTCCTCCGCCGGCTGGTCGTCGACCTCGAAGCGGATCACGCCGACCTCGTCGCGCGCGAGGCTCGCGTCGCCCGCGCCGAGCGGCTCGAAGGCGGCGACGCGCAGGATGTTAGAGATGCCCTTGAAGCGCTTCGTCCCGAAGCCGTGGCCGACGCGTCCCAGCGCGAAGATGCCGCGCGGCATGCCGTGGCCCGGCGCGAGATGGCGCAGGATGGCGGCGCCGGTCGGCGTCGTGCGCTCGCCCGGGCGACCGTCGTCGTGGACCGGGAAGCCCTGCAGCAGCAGCGCGGTCGCGGGCGGCGGCACCGGCAGTTCGCCATGCGCCGTGCGCACGCGTCCCGAGCCGATCGGCACGGGCGCCACCGACCAGGTGCAGGGGCCCAGCGCCTCGACGAGGAAGGCGGCGGCCACGATGTCGACGATCGAGTCCCAGGCGCCGACCTCGTGGAAGGAAACGTCCTCCGCCGGCACGCCATGCACCCGCCCTTCCGCCTCGGCGAGGACCGCGAAGATGGCGACGGCGCGCTGCGCCACCTCGGGCTCGAGCGCCGAGCCGAGCAGCATGGCGCGGATGTCGCGGAAGGCGCGGTGGTGGGCGTCGCGCTCGGGCGGCGAGACGAGGAAGCGCCGGCCGGCGAGGACGCCGTCGTCGAAGCGCTCGGCCGAGGCCGCGACGCCCGGCGGCAGGTCGAGCCGCGCCAGAGCCGCGCGCAGCGGCTCCGCGTGCCCGGGCCAGGCGTCGAGCAGCGCCGCGGCGAACATGTCGCCCGCGACGCCCCCGACCGGGTCGAGATGGAGATGCATGGCGCGATCATAGCTAAAGCCGCCGCGCGCGCGAGACGCTTGCCATCGGCGGGCCTCGCGGCGCCTGATGGCGCCGATCCCGGGGGAGGGCAGCGATGGCCATCGAGAAGCGCAGGTTCGGGCGGACCGGGCACATGAGCAGCGCGGTGGTGTTCGGCGCCGCGGCGCTGGCGCGCGCCGACGAGGCGACGGCCGACCGCGTCCTCGACCTCCTGCTCGCGCACGACGTGAACCACGTCGACACCGCGGCGCGCTACGGCGATTCGGAGCTGCTGGTCGGGCGCTGGATGCCGCGCCATCGCGCGCGCTTCTTCCTCGCCACGAAGACCGGCGAGCGCGACTATGCCGGCGCGCGCGAGGGCATCCGCCGCTCGCTCGACCGGCTGCGCACCGACCATGCCGACATGATCCAGCTCCACGCGCTGTTCCATCCCGACGAGTGGGAGCGCGCGCTCGGGCCAGGTGGCGCGCTGGAGGCCTGCATCGAGGCGCGCGCCGAGGGGCTGGTGCGCCATATCGGGGTCACCGGCCATGGCTGGACCGTCGCGGCGATGCATCGCCGCAGCCTCGAGCGCTTCGACTTCGATTCGATCCTGATGCCGTGGAACTGGTTCGCGGCGCGCCACGCCACTTACGCGCCGGACTTCGAGCGCATGGCGCGGCTCGCGGCCGAGCGCGACGTGGCGGTACAGA
>VGDA01000407.1 GCA_016869915.1 Alphaproteobacteria bacterium | reverse complement strand
GTCGACGGAGGCGTCGGACTTCGGCACGCCTTCCCGGCGCACCAGCGGGCGCGCCAGCCTGTGCGCATGGCCTGGGTAGTCGACGCCGAAGCGCCCCTTCACGCAGAGACGGTTGCGGTTCGCGGGCCCGTCGCGCCCTTCGACCTGCACGATCCGGTTGCCGGCGACCTTGAACGTCACCTGGCAGCCGACGCCGCAATAGGGGCAGACGCTGTCGACGCTGCGCTCGGGACGCACGGCGACCGCGCCATCCTCTCCGACGACGGATGCCGGGAGCAGCGCTCCGGTCGGGCAGGCCTGGACGCACTCGCCGCAGCCGACGCAGCTGCTGTGGCCCATGGGGTCGTCGCTGTCGAAGGAGACGCGCGTCTCCGCCCCGCGGCCCGCCATGCCGATGACGTCGTTGACCTGGACCTCGCGGCAGCCGCGCGCGCAGAGCCCGCACTGGATGCAGGCGTCGAGCTGTACCGCGATCGCCGGGTGGCTGCGGTCCGCGGCGGGCTGCGCGCGCGGGGCGAAGCGCGGGGCGCCGACGCCAACGCGACCGGCCCAGTCCCAGAAGCGCGATTCCGGCTCGTGCGCCGCCTCGCGCGGCGCCTGGTCGGACGCCAGCAGCTCGAAGACCATGCGGCGCGCCGAGGTGGCGCGCTCGCTCGCCGTGCGGACGTCCATGCCCGCGCGCGGCTGGCGGATGCAGGACGCGGCGAGCACGCGCTCGCCCGCGATCTCGACCATGCAGGCGCGGCAGTTGCCATCCGCGCGGTAGTCGGGCTGCGGCAGGTGGCAGAGATGCGGGATGTGCGTGCCCATGCGGCGCGCGACGTCCCAGATCGTCTCCCCGGGCCGTGCCTCGGCCGGCGCGCCATCGAGGGTGAAGCGGATCATCGCGTCGCTCACCGCGTCTCCTCCGGGAAATGGCGCAGCAGGCCGAGCACGGGGTTCATCGCCGCCTGGCCGAGGCCGCAGATCGACGCATCGGCCATCGCGCCGGCCAGCTCGCGCAGGAGCGGCGCGTCCCAGTCGCGTCCCGAGATCAGCGCGCCCGCCTTCTGCGTGCCTACGCGGCACGGCGTGCACTTGCCGCAGGACTCGTGCGCGAAGAAGGCGACGAGGTTGCGCGCCACCTCGCGCAGGTCATCCTGCTGCGAGAACACGACGACGGCGCCGGAGCCGACGAAGCATCCGTGCTTCTCGAGCGTGCCGAAGTCGAGCGGCTCGTCGGCCATCGACGCGGGCAGGATGCCACCCGACGCGCCGCCGGGAAGATAGGCGCGGAATTCATGGCCTGTCGCCATGCCGCCGCCGAATTCATCAACGAGTTCGCGCGCGGTGATGCCCGCGGGGGCGACCTTCACGCCCGGCGAGCGAACGCGGCCGGAGAGCGAGAAGGCGCGCAGTCCCTTCGCGCCGCGCCGTCCCTGCGCCGCGAACCAGGCGCCGCCGCGCGCGAGGATCTCGGGGATCCACCACAGCGTCTCCACGTTGTTGATGAGCGTCGGACGGTCGAAGAGCCCGCGCTCCGCCGGGAAGGGCGGCTTGTGGCGCGGCTGGCCGCGGCGACCCTCGATGCTCTCGAGCATCGCCGACTCCTCGCCGCAGACATAGGCGCCGGCGCCGCGGCGCAGCTCGACGCGCACCCCGCCATCGAGCCCTGCGCGCGACATCGCGCCCATCGCCGCGGACAGCGCCTCGCGCGCCTCCGGATACTCGTCGCGCACGTAGAGGTAGATGGCCTCGCACCCCACCGCCCAGGCGGCGACCAGCGCCGCCTCGAGCACGCGGTGCGGCGCGCTCTCCATGAACCATCGGTCCTTGAAGGTCCCGGGCTCGCCCTCGTCGGCGTTCACGGCCATCAGGCGCGGCGCCGGCTGCGCGGCGACCAGGCGCCACTTGTGGCCGGTCGGGAAGCCTGCGCCGCCGAGGCCGCGCAGCCCCGCGGCATCGAGCGCGGCGAAGACATCGTCGCGGGCGATCGTGCCGTCGCGGCAGGCGGCGAGCAGCCCGTAGGCGCCCTCGGATCGCGCGGCCGCGAGCGCGGCGTCTGCCTCGGCGGGCGCGACCTCGCGCACGGCCGTCGCAGCGCGCAGGGTCGCCGCGTCGAGGCCATCCACGGTGCGGAAGCCGGCGACGACGGCCGGTGCGCGGTCGCAGGCGCCGATGCAGGGCGCAGGCTCGACGCGCGCGATGCCGGCGAGCTGGCGCTCGAGCGTGGCCTTGCGGGCCGCCGCGCCGGCGAGCATGCAGGCGATCCCGTCGCAGACCCGGACGACCGGGAGCGCCGCGCCTGCGGCGTCGTCGGCGATGCGGAAATGCGCGTAGAAGCTCGCAACCGCGTGGACCTCGGCCTGCGACAGGCGCATCTCCGCGGCGAGCGCCGCGATGTGGCGGCGCGACAGGAAGCCATGCGCGTCGTTGAGGAGGTGCAGGTGCTCGATGAGCAGGTCGCGCCTGCGCTCGCGATCGCCGAGCAGGCGCCGCACCTCGGCGAGCGAGGCCGCGTCGACCTGCCTTCCCTTCGGCGTAGGCCTGCTCCCGCGGCCGCCCGACTGCGTCGCATCGTCCGGCACGTTTCCCCCGACCCGGTTCGTCGCGCACAGACTACAGGGTTGCGCGCGGAGATGAATCACGAAGTTGACGCGCCGACGCCGCAGCCGCCCTGCGCGCCGCGCAAAGCCGCACGCGACGAAGGGACGAGGTGGCGCGCGCTCAGGCGAGGAAGCGCGCGATCTCCGCGTCGAGGAAGGCCGCCGCCGCCGGGTCCGCCGAGGTCGCGGCGTTGTGGCCGAAGGCCGAGGGGATCTCCGCGAAGCGTGCGCCGGGCACGAGCGACGCGGCCTCGCGCGCGCAGGCGGCGGGATTGTAGAGGTCGAGCGGCGGCGCCGCGACGAGCAGGCGCGCGCGCATGCTGCCCAGCGCGGCGGCGAGGTCTCCGCCGAAGCGCGGCCCGCGCGCGACGTCGTGCGCGTCGTAGGCGTGGCTCTGCGCGATCCAGTCGTTGGCGTCGATGTTCGCGGCGAGCGTGCCATCCACGGTCGCGCGGAACCAGCCGTCGAAATCCTCCATCGCGGCGAGCGCCTCGGGGGTGCGCGCGCCGAGGACGCGCATGATCACCGCCCAGTCGCGCCATCCGCGCGCCGGTTGCGCGGCATAGCGCCCGCCATCGAAGGCGGGATCGCCCATGAGCGCGCGGCGCGCCGCCTCGTTGATCGCGCGGGCCCAGGGCGCCGTGCGCGCCATCGGCGTCATCGCCACGATGCGCGCGCAGAAGCCGGGATGGCGCACGCCCCATTCGAGCGCCTGCATGCCGCCCATCGAGGCGCCGACCACCGCGTGGACGCGGCGCAGGCCGAGGTGCTCGACGAGGAGGCGATGCTGCGCGGCCACCATGTCGCCGATGGTGAAGCGCGGGAAGCCCGGCCCGCCCTGCGTCGCGCTGTTGCTCGGGCTGGTCGACAGGCCGTTGCCGAGCGCGTCGATGACGACGATGCGGAAGCGCGTGGTGTCGAGCGCGCGCCCGGGCCCGACCAGGAAGTCGAGCCGGTGGTGCGTGGCGCCGATCGCCGTGCAGCCGAGGATCGTGCGCGCGCCATCCGGGTCGTCGATGCCGTGCTCGACCCAGCTGACGCCGCAGCGCTCGACGCGCGCGCCGGACTCGAGCGCGAGGTCGCCTGCCTCCCACCAGCGGTGCGGGGCGTCGACATGCT
>VGDA01000406.1 GCA_016869915.1 Alphaproteobacteria bacterium | reverse complement strand
CCTCGCAGTCCTCGTAGCCGTCCGCGACCATCGCGCCATGCATGCCGAAGAGCGCGATGTCGACCGGCATGGCGGCGCGCAACTGGCTGAGGACCTCGTCGCGCAGGGACTCGTAGGCGCCGCGCGCCACCAACCCCGCGGGCTCGGCCCAGGCGGCCGTGCCCTCGACGAGCTCGAAGCCGTCGCGCGCGGCGCGCGCGCGCGCGGCGACGATCGGCGCGGTGACCAGCGTCGGCGTCGGCGGATGCTCGCCCGGCCGCGCGTAGAAGGCGCGCTCGAAGGCCTCGCGGTCGACGGGAAGCGGGGCGAAGGTGTTGGTCTCGGTGCCGAGCGCGGCGACGAACATGCGCATGCCGGGGCTCCCCTCAGCGTGTCTTGTAGGCGACGAAGCCGGCGATCGCGTCGATCATCTTGCGCGGCTCGTCGGCGCGGATCGAGTGGCTGCTCTCCTCGAAGATGCGCAGGTCCGAGCCGGGGACGAGGCGGTGGATCTCCTCGGAGAATTCCGGCGGGCAGATCCAGTCATGGCGCCCCGCGAGGATGAGGGTCGGCGCGACGATGTTCGCGAGCTCGGGGCGCAGGTCGTAGCTCTGCAGGAAGCCGCCCGGCGCGAAGGCGCGGTTGAGGGCATCGGGCGACAGGATCCCGCGGTCGCGCCCCGCCTTCGCCGCGACGGGATCGTGGCTGCGCGCGTAGAGCGGGCCCATGACGTCGTAGTAGCGACGCAGCTTCTCCGGCGTGTCGAGCGCGCCGGCCCAGAGCTGCGCCGCGACCTCCTTCTGCTCCGCCGTGCCGCGCTCGGCGACGATCTGGCGCGCGCGCGCGTTGAACCCCGCATGCGCGGCGGTGACGACGAGGACGAGGTGCGAGACGGAGCGCGGGTAGCGCGCCGCGTGCGCCATGGCGACCATGCCGCCATAGCTGGTGCCGATGCTCACGATCGGGCCGAGGCCGAGATGCTGGCGCAGCGCCTCCATGTCCTCGACGTTCTCGTCGAGCGTGTAGGTCGCCGGGTCGCCCTTCGCCGAGCGCCCCTGCCCGCGATGGTCGAAATAGATGAGCTGCATGCGCTCCGCGAGCGGGCCGAGGCCGGGCTTGAAGCCCGTGTGGTCGCCACCCGGGCCGCCATGGATCACGAAGGCGACGGGGCGCTCGACCATGCGCGCCCCGTCCGGCACCAGGCCCATGCCCTCGACGTCGAAATAGATCTCGGTCCCGCGGATCCGCGCGCGCATGGCATCCCCTCCCTCGCCGGCGACCGGCCGATCATAGCGCGATCCGCGCCGCGGCGATGCGCGCGACCGGTGAAACCGGGCCGGGGATGCGCCATCATCCGCCCCGGAGGACGCGCATGGAAGACGGCAAGGCGGGCGGGCTGGTGGCGATCGAGGCAGGGCCGCGCCTCGCGATCAGGGACGGGCTGGCAGGGGCGTCGCGGCGCCTGCGCGCGGACGTCCACGCGCGCCTGCAGCGCGCGGCAGCCGGGCTGCCGGAAGGCATGGCCCTGCTCGTGCTCGATGCCTTCCGCACCCAGTCGCAGCAATTCGCGTCCTGGAACCGTCGCTTCGCGGCGCTCGCGCGGCTCCACCCCGGCATGCCGCCGACGGAGCTGGCGGAACTCTGCCGCCGCGACGTCGCCGACCCCGTGAACAAGCCGAGCGGGCACCAGAGCGGCGCGGCGGTCGACGTCACGCTGCTGCGCGGCGGCGGCGAGCTGGACATGGGCTGCGCCTACGGGGATTTCTCGAGCCGCGGCACGGCGGCCGATCGCGTGCGCATGGCCTGCCCCGGCCTGTTGCCCGCGCAGGTCGCGAACCGCGCGCTGCTCGCGCGGGCGATGGCGGCCGCCGGCTTCGTCAACTATCCCGACGAATGGTGGCATTTCTCGCATGGCGACAGGCTCTGGGCGCAGGTCCTGCGCCATGGCCACGACGACGCGACGCGACCGGACGAGCAGGTCGCGCGCGGCGACTACGTGCATGTCGGCGTGATCGACAGCCCGTTCTTCGAGACGCTGCGCTGACGCGGGCGACGGACAGGCAGGGAGCAGGACCCATGGGCGCGCGCGCCGGTACGATATCGATACGCGGCTTGTCGAAGACCTACGCGACGCGGCGCGCGCGCACCGAGGCGCTGCGCGGCATCGACCTCGAGATCGCGCCGGGCGAGTTCATCGTCCTGCTCGGCCGATCGGGATGCGGCAAGTCGACCCTGCTGCGCGCGCTGGGCGGGCTGCTGCCACCGAGCGAGGGCGACGTCCTCGTCGATGGCCGCCCGCTCTACGACGCGCGCGGCCGCGCCGACGACGGCGCGCTGGGCAGCCTTGGCTTCGTCTTCCAGGAGGCGAACCTGCTCGCCTGGCGCAGCGTGTGGCGCAACATCGCGCTGCCGCTCGAGGTGCTCGGCGTCCCGCGCGAGGAGCGCCGCGCGCGTGCGATGGCGCTCGCCGCATCGGTCGGGCTGGAGGCCTTCGCCGAGCATCTTCCCCGCGCGCTCTCCGGCGGCATGCGCCAGCGCGTCGCGATCTGCCGCGCGCTGGCGGCGGACCCGTCGGTGCTGCTGCTCGACGAGCCCTTCGGCGCGCTCGACGCGATGACGCGCGACGAGATGAACCTGATGCTGCAGGACGTCTGGATGCGCGAGCGGCGCACCATCGTGCTGGTCACCCACTCGATCGCGGAGGCGGCCTTCCTCGCCGACCGCATCGTCGTGCTCTCGCCGCATCCCGGCCGCATCCAGCGCATCGTCGAGGTAGGGTATCCGCGGCCGCGCAGCGCCACGACGATGCGCGAGCCCGCCTTCCACGACCTCGTGGACAGGCTGCGCCTCGACCTCGGGGAGGGTTGAATGACCGACGCCACGAAGCCCGGGCGCGCGGGCCGAGGCTGGCTCGAGCGCAACCTCGCGCTCGTCACCACGCCCGCGATCCTCGCGCTCTTCCTCCTGGCGTGGACGGCCTATGTCCAGCACTTCCAGGTGAGCCGCTACCTGCTGCCCGAGCCGCTGGCGATCGGCCGGGCGCTGCTCGACCTCGTGCGCCAGCCCTATTTCCACGACGCGATCCTGGTCACGGCCAGCGAGGTGCTCACGGGCTTCGCGATCGCCATCGCGGCCGGCGCCACGCTCGGCGTCGCGATCGGCAAGTCGCGCCTCTTCGAGCGCGTCGTCTCGCCCTTCATCGTCGCCTCGCAGGTGACGCCGAAGGTCGCGCTGATGCCGCTCTTCCTGCTGTGGCTGGGCTTCGGCGTGCAGTCGAAGATCGCGATGGTCGCGCTGCTCTCGTTCTTCCCGATCATGAAGGCCACGATCCTGGGGGTGCGCTCGATCCAGCCCGACCAGCGCGCGCTCTTCGCGGTGATCCGCGCGCCGTGGTGGAGGCGCGTCGTGTCGCTCGAGATCCCCGCCGTGATGCCCTACATGCTGACGGGCATCGAGACGGCGAGCGTGCTCGCGGTGACCGGCGCGATCGTGGGCGAGTACCTGGGCGGAAACGAGGGCCTGGGCGCGCTGGTGGTGAAGACGCTCAACGCGCTGATGGTCGAGCACATGTTCGCCACCGTCATCGCCCTCGCCTGCCTCGGCTTCGCATTCTACGGCGCGATCTCCTCGATCAGGCGCTTCGCGGTGCCGTGGCACGAATCGTCGCAGGAGCCGGATTGACCGCGCGAAGGCTGACCGGGCGCATGCGCGCGCTAGAACGGGCCGGCCC
>VGDA01000405.1 GCA_016869915.1 Alphaproteobacteria bacterium | reverse complement strand
CGAGCTCGTGCGCATCGCCGCGCAGCGCAGGCTGCGCCAGGGCGAGGCCATGGACCCGCCCGAGGGGCTCTTCGCGGAGTTCTGCGCGCGCTTTCCCTACCCGGAGACCGAGGACCAGGCGCGCGCCATCGAGGATGCGCTCGCCGACCTTGCCTCGGGCCGCCCGATGGACCGGCTGGTGTGCGGCGACGTCGGCTTCGGCAAGACGGAGGTCGCGCTGCGCGCCGCCTTCGTCGCCGCGATGGCCGGCCACCAGGTCGCGATCGTCGTGCCCACGACGCTGCTCGCGCGCCAGCATTTCCGCAACTTCACGGAACGCTTCCGCGGCCTGCCACTGCGCATCGCGCAGCTCTCGCGCCTGGTCGGCGCCAAGGAGACGACGCAGACGCGCAAGGCGCTCGCGGAAGGCGACGTCGACATCGTCGTCGGCACGACCTCGATCCTGTCCAGGTCGATGGCCTTCAAGGACCTCGGGCTGCTGATCGTCGACGAGGAGCAGCATTTCGGCGTCGGCCAGAAGGAGCGACTCAAGCAGCTCAAGGCCAATGTCCATGTCCTCACGCTGACCGCGACCCCGATCCCGCGCACGCTGCAGATGGCGCTGTCGGGCGTGCGAGACATGTCGATCATCGCGAGCCCGCCGGTCGATCGGCTGGCGGTGCGCACCTTCGTGATGCCCTACGACCCGGTCGTGGTCCGCGAGGCGATCATGCGCGAGCGCTTCCGCGGCGGGCAGGTCTTCTATGTCTGCCCGCGCATCGAGGACCTCGACCTGCTGCAGACGCGGATGCGCGAGCTCGTGCCGGAGTGCTCCTTCGCCGTCGCGCACGGGCAGATGTCCCCGGGCGCGCTGGAGGACACGATCAGCGCCTTCACCGAGGGGCGCTACGACATCCTGCTCGCGACGAACATCGTCGAGTCCGGGCTCGACATGCCGCGGGTGAACACGATCGTCATCCATCGGGCCGACCTGTTCGGCCTGGCCCAGCTCTACCAACTGCGCGGGCGCGTCGGTCGCTCCAAGCTGCGCGCCTATGCCTACCTCACCATCCCCGCGGACCGCGTCCTGAACCAGACGGCGCAGAAGCGGCTCGAGGTGATGCAGACGCTGGACTCGCTCGGCGCCGGATTCCAGCTCGCCTCGCACGACCTCGACATCCGCGGCGCCGGGAACATGCTCGGCGACGAGCAGTCGGGCCATATCCGCGAGGTCGGCATCGAGCTCTACCAGCACATGCTGGAGGAGGCGGTCACCGCGATCCGCGCCGAGGGCGACGGCGCGGCCGCCGCCGAGGAATGGTCGCCGCAGATCAACATCGGCATGGCCGTGCTGATCCCGGAGGGCTACGTCGCGGACCTCGCCGTGCGCCTCGGCCTCTATCGCCGGCTCTCCACGGTGGCGGAACGCGCCGAGCTCGACGCCTTCGCCGCCGAGCTCGTCGACCGCTTCGGAAAGCTGCCGCAGGAAGTCGAGAACTTGCTCGAGGTGGTCGCCGTGAAGCAGCTCTGCCGCAAGGCGGGGGTGGAGAAGGTGGATGCCGGCCCGAAGGGCGCGGTGCTGTCCTTCCGGAACAACCGCTTCGCGAGGCCGGAGAAGCTGATCGCTCTCATCACGCGCGACGCCGCGAGCATGAAGGTGCGCCCGGACCAGAGGCTCGTCTGCGTCGCGGACTGGGACAACGCGCGCGAGCGCATGAAGGGTGTCGCCCGGCTCATGGCCGAGCTGGCGAGGATCGCCGCCTGAAGCCGCGCCTCAGACGGCCTCGGTCTCCGGCGCGTCCGCTTCCCTGCGCGCAGCCTCGAAGATCTCGAGGAACGCCTCGGGCGGCTGCGCGCCCGAGATCGCGAACTTCCGGTCGACGATGAAGCACGGCACGCCGGTGATCCCGACCTGGCGGGCGAAGGCGTCCTCGGCGCGCAGCGCCTCGGCGTCGCGGTCGCCCGCGAGATAGGCCGCCGCGTCGGCCTCGGCGAAGCCCACGGAGACCGCGATGCGCGCGAGCGTCGCCTTGTCGCCGACGTCCTCGCCCTCGAGGAAATACGCGCGGAACAGCGCCTCGACCATCGCGTCCTGGGCGCCGATCGCCGCGGACCAGCGGATCAGGCGATGCGCCTGCAGCGTGTTCGGCGTGCGCCTGATCCGGTCGAAGGCGAAGTCGAGGCCGACGGCCGCGCCCGCGGCGCGAACGCGCGCGTAGCGGTCGCCACCGCCATCCTCGCCGAACTTCGCGCGCAGGTAGGCGGCGCGCTCCATGCCCTCCTCGGGCATGTCCGGGTTCAGCTGGAACGGGCGCCAGGCGACCTGGAGGCCGGGTTGCGGTTCGAGGGCGAGGGCACGCTCGAGCTGGCGCTTGCCGACGTAGCACCAGGGGCAGACGACGTCGGAGACGATGTCGATGATCATGGCACGAAGCTAGTTTCGCCGGGCGCGGTCCGCAATGCGCCTGTCGACGCCTCCGGGACATGGCGGGCATACTCCGACGGCGGGGTCGCGAGGAAGCCCCGGAGGCTTCGCGAGGCGGGAGGAGGCGGTGCAGGACGACATCTTCGAGCGCGACCTTCCGCGCCGCCCCGCGAACCACGAGGCCCTGAGCCCCGTGGCCTTCCTCGCGCGCGCGGCGGCGATCTTCCCGGCCCGCGCCGCCGTCATCCATGGCGAGCGGCGCATCAGCTACGCGCAGATGCATGCGCGCTGCCGCCGCTTCGCATCTGCGCTTGCGCGGCGTGGAATCGGCAAGGGCCACGCCGTGTCGATCCTCGCGCCCAACATCCCCGCGCTGCTCGAGGCGCACTACGCCGTGCCGATGGCCGGCGCCGTGCTCAACGCCATCAACACGCGCCTCGACGCCGCGACGGTCGCCTTCATCCTCGGGCATTGCGAGAGCCGGCTCCTGGTCGTCGACCGCGAGCTCGCGCCCGTGGCCGAGGCCGCGCTCGCGCTGATGGACTCGCCGCCGCCGGTGGTGCGCGTCGACGATGTCGCGGAGGGCCCGTGCCCCGCGTCGTGGTCGCTCGAGTACGAGGACTTCCTCGCCGAGGGCGATCCCGGCTTCGCATGGAACCCGCCAGCGGACGAATGGCAGGCGCTGGCGCTCAACTACACGTCGGGGACCACCGGCAACCCGAAAGGCGTCGTCTACCACCACCGAGGCGGCTACCTGAACGCGCTCGGCAACGCGCTCGCCTTCGGCCTCGACCATCGCAGCGTCTATCTCTGGACGCTGCCGATGTTCCACTGCAACGGCTGGACATACACATGGGCGGTGACCGCCGCCTGCGGCACCCATGTCTGCCTGCGCAAGGTGGACCCCGCGCAGGTCTTCGCGGCGATCGCGGAACATGGCGTCACGCATCTCTGCGGCGCTCCCGTCGTCCTCACCATGCTCATCCACGCGCCCGCGGGACAGCGACGCCGCTTCGGCCATCGCGTCGAGGTCGGCACCGGCGGCGCCGCGCCGCCCTCCGCGGTGATCGCGGCGATGGAGGAGATGGGCTTCCGCGTCACGCATCTCTACGGGCTCACGGAGAGCTACGGCCCGGCGACGATCTGCATCCCGCACGAGGACTGGGGCGGGCGCCCGCTGCCGGAGCGCGCGCGGCTGATGGCGCGGCAGGGCGTCGCCTATCCGACGCTCGGGGGCCTCATGGTCGCGGACCAGAAGAGCGGCGCGGCCGTGCCGGCCGACGGCGCGACGATCGGCGAGATCAGGCTGCGCGGGA
>VGDA01000404.1 GCA_016869915.1 Alphaproteobacteria bacterium | reverse complement strand
CGATCTCGATGATGCGATGGCCCGCCCTGGGGTCCAGGCCGGTGGTTTCGGTATCGAGGACGATCTCGCGCATGTGCGGCAGAGGCTATCGCCGCCGGCCGGTCACTTCCAGCCCGGCTTCCAGACGCGGCCACGCACCGCCGGGATCGCGCGCAGCGCGGCGAGGAGGTCCCGGCGGGTGCGCGCCCGTCCAAGCGCGGAGGTCGCGCATGCATCCGCGCGGCGGCGCTTCTCGAGGTCCGGCACCTGCCACGCGAGGAAGGCCGCGAGGAGTTCGGGCGTCATGCCCGGTCGTTGCAGGAACCGGGCGCGCTGAAGCCACGATGGCGCGGAGACCACGATCACGGCGTCGAGACGACGCTGCGCCCCGGTCTCGTAGAGGAGCGGTATGTCGAGCACGACCGCGCTACGGCGCGCGCGCGCATGCCGCGCGACGAACCGGCGCGTCGCGACGCGCACGAGCGGATGGATGATCGCTTCCAGCCTGCGTTTCGCTTCGTCGTCGCCGCTGATGCGCTGGCGCAGCGCCGAGCGATCCGCGGCACCGTCGCGCACGCATCCCGGGAAGGCCGCTTCCAGCGCCGCGACCGCCGCACCGCCGCGCGACATCAGGGCGTGCACGGCGGCGTCCGCGTCGTGGACCGGAATGCGCTCGCGCCGCAGGATGCGGGACGCGACGCTCTTGCCCATCGCGATGGACCCGGTGAGGCCGACGAGGAGCATCCCCGGCCTGCCGCGCCTCAGGTGTTCATCGCCTCGAAGAAGTCCTTGTTGGTCTTCGAGCTCTTGAGCTTGTCGATGAGGAACTCCATCGCGTCCGTCGTGCCCATCGGCATGAGGATGCGGCGCAGCACGTACATCTTGGCGAGGATGCCCTTCTCGACCAGCAGTTCCTCCTTGCGCGTGCCCGACTTCGTGATGTCGATCGCCGGGAAGGTGCGCTTGTCCGCGAGCTTGCGGTCCAGGATGATCTCCGAGTTGCCGGTGCCCTTGAACTCCTCGAAGATGACCTCGTCCATGCGGCTGCCGGTGTCGATCAGGCCGGTGGCGATGATCGTCAGGCTGCCGCCTTCCTCGATGTTGCGCGCGGCGCCGAAGAAGCGCTTCGGGCGCTGCAGCGCGTTGGCGTCGACGCCGCCGGTCAGCACCTTGCCCGAGCTGGGCACGACGGTGTTGTAGGCGCGGCCGAGGCGCGTGATCGAATCCAGCAGGATCACGACGTCGCGCTTGTGCTCGACCAGGCGCTTGGCCTTCTCGATCACCATCTCCGCGACCTGCACGTGGCGCGTCGCCGGCTCGTCGAAGGTCGAGGAGATGACCTCGCCCTTCACCGAGCGCTGCATGTCGGTGACCTCCTCGGGCCGCTCGTCGATGAGCAGCACGATCAGGTAGCACTCGGGGTGGTTGGCGGCGATCGAGTTGGCGATGTTCTGCAGCATCACCGTCTTGCCGGTGCGCGGCGGCGCGATGATGAGGGCGCGCTGGCCCTTCCCGATCGGGGCGACGAGGTCGATGATCCGGTGGGTCGAATCACGCCGGAACGCCGGATGGTTCGAGGTGCCGCGCGCGGCGAGGCGCTCGGTGCGCGCGCCGGAGAGCCTAGTGCGCAGCGCAACCGCGTCCTCGTCACCCTGGGCGCGGCGCGAGCGCGCCACCGGCGCGGGCGCCGGGGCCGGCGCGGGCTCGCTCTGGTCGACGACCTCCATCTTCAGCCGCTCCTCCGGGTAGAGCGGCGTCAGGTTGTCGAAGTTGACGCGGTGGCGCGCGACCTCGGGCTGGTCGAAGTTGATCGTGCGCACGGAGGTCAGCGCGAAGTAGCGCTCGCCATCCTTCGGCGCGCGGATCTGGCCATCGACCGTGTCGCCGGTGCGCAGGCTGTGGCGGCGCAGGATCTGCGGCGCGACGTAGATGTCGTCCGGGCCGGGCAGGTAGTTAGATTCCGGGCTGCGCAGGAAGCCGAAGCCGTCGGAGAGCACCTCGATGACGCCGTCGCCGTAGATCGCGGTTCCGAGTTCGGCCTGCTGCTGCAGGATGGCGAACATCAGCTCCTGGCGCCGCAGCGTGGACGCGTTCTCGATGTTGAGTTCCTCGGCGAGCGCCAGCAATTCGGTGGGGCTCTTGCGCTTGAGGTCCTGGAGGTTCATGGCCGGGTCTGGTCGCCTGTTTCGGGAAAGGGTCGCGCCTGGTCCTGGAACGGTCGCCGGGCCTGGCCGGCGACCTCGCCCGCGGGAGGAACGCTGGGCGCGCGTGGCCAGCGGCGGGAATGGTTGGGCTTCCTTGGAATCGCGGCGGGGCCTTGCGGATCCCGCGAGCCATCGGACGATGGAGCGATACGTCGTCGGATTTAAGCGGCCGCGCGCGGCCAAGTCAACATCGGGCGTACCCGGCGCCGCCTACCAAGGCCTGACGAAGACCAGGACGACGATGCCGATCATCAGCAGGGTCGGCACCTCGTTGGCGATGCGGTAGTCGCGCGCGGGCCGCGCGTTGCGGTCGGCGGCGAAGTCCTTGCGCCAGCGCGCCAGCACCTGGTGCATCCAGGTCATCGCCACGACGAGCGCGAATTTCGCCTGCATCCAGCCAGCGCCCCAGAGGTCCTGCGCCCAGACCAGGACCAACCCGACGATCCAGGCGACGATCATCGCCGGGTTCATGATGGCGCGCAGGAGGCGGCGCTCCATCACCTTGAACGTCTCCGATTGCGGCGAACCCGGCTGCGCGGCGCAATGGTAGACGAAGAGGCGCGGCAGGTAGAGCAGCCCCGCCATCCAGGAGATAACCGCGACGACGTGCAGCGCCCGCAGCCAGGGCAGCGCCGCGAGGATGGCATCGCGCATCGCCTCAGGCCGCCTTGCCGGGATCGCGGCACGGGCATCCGGACCAGCCCGGCGCGCAGATCCTGCGCTCGCCGTCGGGGAGCGGATCGGCGGTGTCGCGGGCGAGCGCTGCCCGGGCGAGCGCGGCGAGACCCGCGATGAAGGCGGGATGCGTCGAGACGGTCGGGACGCGCACATAGGCGGGGACGCCGGCTTCGTGGGCGAGCTCGGCGTATTCGATGTCGAGCTCGACCAGCGTCTCGCTGTGCTCCGAGACGAAGGCGAGCGGCACGACGACGACGGGCACGCCGTCCTTGCCCGCGCGCGCGATCTCGGCCTCGGTCGAGGGCCCGATCCATTTGAGCGGCCCGACCCGGCTCTGGTAGCAGACGACATGGTCGGCGCCGATGTCGCCGAGCTTCGCCATGGCGGCGGCGGCTGTCTGCTCGACCTGCCACTGGTAGGGGTCGCCGGCCTTCACGACCTTCTCGGGAAGGCCGTGGGCGGAGAAGAGGATGCGCGGCCGTCCCTTGCCGCACGCCGCCTCGACGCCGTCGCGCACGAGCGCGGCCAGCGCCTCGACGAATCCCGCCTGGACGGGATAGCAGCAGAGCGTGCGCATTGGCGCGGAGAGGCCCGTGCGATTCGCCTCCTCGCGCCACGCATCGAGGCTCGACGCCGTCGTCGTGGTCGAGAATTGCGGGTAGAGCGGCAGGAGCACGACGCGGTCGGGCGCGTATTGCGCGATCTCGCGCACGGCCTGCGCCGTCATCGGATGCCAGTAGCGCATCACGGGAAAGGCCTGGACCTCGCCGAGGTCCTTCAGCTGTTCCTCCAGCGCGCGCGCCTGCGCCAGCGTGTTGGGCAACAGCGGCGAGCCACCGCCGATGCGCGCATAGATCCCGCG
>VGDA01000403.1 GCA_016869915.1 Alphaproteobacteria bacterium | reverse complement strand
GGCCTACGCCCCTCGGTGCGCACGCCCGCCTATGCCGCCGTGAAGGCGACGATGATCCACTACACGCAGAGCCAGGCCGCGGCGCTGGCGCGCAAGGGCATCCGCGTGAACTGCATCGCGCCGGGCTCGATCGAGTTCCCGGGCGGGCTGTGGGAGAAGCGCAGGCTGGCGGGCGACCCGCTCTACGACCGCATCCTCGCCTCGATCCCCTTCGGGCGGCTGGGCGAGCCCGGCGAGGTCGCGGATGTCGCGCTCTTCCTCGCCTCGCCCTTCGCGCGCTGGGTGACCGGCCAGGCCATCGCCGTCGATGGCGGCCAGGTGCTGGGCGCGTGAGCGCACCGGCGGCCGGCCAGCGGGGGACGGCGTGAGCCTCGCGCGGGGCGTCGCGACGGTCGGGGGCTACACGCTCGCCAGCCGCGTGCTCGGCTTCCTGCGCGACATGCTGGCCGCCGCCTACCTTGGCGCCGGGCCGGTCGCCGACGCCTTCCTCGTCGCCTTCAAGCTCCCGAACTTCTTCCGTCGGCTCTTCGCCGAGGGCGCCTTCAACTCGGCCTTCGTGCCAATCTTCGCCGGCATGGTCGCGCGGGACGGTCGCGTCGCCGCGCGTGCCTTCGCCGAGGACGCGATGGCGGTGCTGCTCGCCGTGCTGCTGGCCCTCACCATCGTCGCGGAGGCGGCGATGCCGCACCTGGTCGCGCTGATCGCGCCGGGTTTCCGCGACGAGCCGGGCAAGCTCGCGCTCGCCATCGACTTCACGCGCATCACCTTCCCCTACCTGCTCTTCATCAGCCTGGTCAGCCTGCAGGGCGGCGTGCTCAACGGCATAGACCGCTTCGCCGCCGTGGCCGCGACGCCGATCCTGCTCAACCTCTGCCTGATCGGCGGCATGATCTTCCTGACGCCGCTGCTCGGCTCGGCGGGTCCAGCGCTCGCCTGGTCGGTCGCCATCGCCGGCGTCGCGCAGTTCCTGTGGCTCGCCGCGGCCTGCGGGCGCGAGGGCATTGCGCTCAGGCTGCCGCTGCCGCGGCTGACGCCGGAGGTGCGCCGCCTCGGCCGGCTGATGCTGCCAGCGGCGCTGGGCAGCGGCGCCGTGCAGGTGAACCTTCTCGTCGACGTGATGATCGCCTCGCTGCTGCCCACCGGCGCGATCAGCTATCTCTACTTCGCCGACCGCGTCTACGAGCTGCCCCTCGCCGTCATCGGCATCGCGATCGGCACGGCGCTGCTGCCGATGCTCTCGCGCCAGCTGCGGATGGGCGACGAGGCGGGCGCGGCCGAGACCCTCGACCGCGCGCTCGAGGCGGCGCTCGTCCTCGCGCTGCCTGCGACCGCGGCGCTGCTGGTGATGGCCGGGCCGGTCGTGTCGACGCTGTTCGAGCGCGGCGCCTTCGACGCGGCGGCCGCGTCGGCGACCGCCGCCGCGCTCTTCGCCTATTCGCTCGGCCTGCCGGCCTACGTGCTGGTGAAGGTCCTCGCGCCGGGCTTCTACGCGCGCGAGGACACGCGCACGCCGGTGCGCATCGCGGTGGCCTGCGTGGCGGCGAACACGGTCATGGCGCTGGCGCTGATGGGGCCGCTGGGCCATGTCGGCATAGCTCTGGCCACCGCCGCCGCGGCCTGGCTGAACTGCGCGCTGCTCGCGCGCGGCCTCGCCCGGCGCGGCGCGCTGCGCCTCGACGCGCGGCTGCGCCGCGTCGCGCCACGCGCCGCCGCGGCGAGCCTGGCGATGGCGGCCGCGCTCGCGCTGGCGATGCATGCGGGCCTGTCGCCACGCGCCCATGGCGGGGCGATGCGCTGGCTGGCGCTGGGCGCGCTGGTCGCTGGCGGCGCGCTCGCCTATGCCGCGGCGGGAGTGGCGCTGGGCGCGGTGTCGCCCCGCGCGCTGCTGGCGTCGCTGCGCCGGCCTCAGCGGTAGAGGTAGGTGGGCAGCAGCAGGACGAAGCCGGGCCAGTACGTCACGATGCCCAGCGTCGCCACCAGCGGCACGAGGAACGGCAGGCAGGCCCTGGTCGTACGCTCGAAGCTGATGTCGGCGACGCGCGCGAGGATGTAGAGCACCATCCCCACCGGCGGGGTCAGCAGGCCGATCATCAGGTTCAGCACCATGATCAGCCCGAAATGTACGGGATCGACGCCCACCTGCGTGACCAGCGGCAGCAGCACCGGCACCAGGATGGTGATGGCCGCGATCGTCTCCATGAAGCAGCCGACCACGAGCAGGAAGATGTTCACCAGCAGGAGTACGATCCAGGGCTCGCGCGTCACCGACAGCACCAGGTCGGCGACCTGGTCGGTGACCTTGGTCGTGGTGATGATGTAGCCGAAGATCGACGCGCCGGCGACGATGAACAGGATGATCGCGGTCGTCTCCACCGTCTCCATCGAGACGCGCACCAGCCCGCGCAGGCTGAGCGTGCGGTAGACGAACAGGCCCAGCACCAGCGCGTAGGCGGTCGCGGCGATCGCCGCCTCGGTCGGCGTGAACAGGCCGCTGGTCATGCCGCCGATCAGCAGCACCGGCGTCATCAGCGGCAGGAAGGCGCGGCGGAAGGTGAAGGCGAGGCGCGCCCAGGCGAAGGCCGCGTCGCGGCGGAAGCCGCGCACATGCGCGTACCACGCGACCATCGCCATCATCGTCGCCGCCATCAGCAGCCCCGGCAGCAGGCCCGCGGCGAAGAGCTGCCCGATCGAGCAGTTCGCCATCACGCCGTAGATCACCATCGGCAGCGACGGCGGGATGATCGGCCCGATTGTCGAGGACGCGCCCGTGATCCCGACCGCGAAGTCGACCTCGTAGCCGTGGTCGCGCATCGCCTTGATCTCGATGTTGCCGAGGCCGCCCGCGTCGGCGACGGCGGTGCCCGACATGCCCGCGAAGATCACCGAGCCGACGACGTTGACGTGGCCGAGGCCACCCCTGAGCCAGCCGACCAGCGCGAGCGCGAAGTCGTAGATGCGCGCGGTGATCCCCGCGGAGTTCATCAGCGACCCGGCCATGATGAAGAACGGGATCGCGAGCAGCGGGAAGGAATCGACGCCCGAGACCATGCGGTGGATGACCACGAGGTGCGGCGACAGGTCCTCCGCCATGACGTGCAGCAGCGACGCGCCGCCCAGCGCGATCGCGACCGGCACGCCGATCGCGAGCAGGACGAGGAAGGACAGCAGCAGGAACGCGGTCATTGCTGGCGACCTTCCATGTTGACGCGGGTGAGCGGGCTCTCGCCCGCGCGCGCGTGGCGCACGGCCACCTGGACGGCGCGCAGCGCCATGACGGCGAAGCCGGCCGTGCAGGTGCCGAAGACGAGGCTCATCGGCAGGTCGGCGACGACCATGCGCTGGAACTGCATGATCTCCGTGATCTTCCAGCACAGGTAGGTGCCGTAGCCGAGAAAGGCCACGCGGCACAGGTCGACCAGCAGCGAGAGGCGCCGCGCCAGGACGCGCGGCAGGTAGACGTAGAGGAACTCGACATGGATGTGGCTGGTCTTGCGCACGGCCATGCCGCCGCCGACGAAGCACACGCAGATCAGTAGGTAGCGCGCGATCTCCTCGGTCCAGGCGACCGAGTCGTTGAGCACGTAGCGCGAGAAGAACTGCAGGAACACGACGAAGGCCAGCGCCCAGAAGAAGGCGAAGGCCGCCCAGTCCTCGGGCACGTAGTCGGAGAGCGCCGGGTCGGGCGCGTCGGCCAGGCCGACCAGCGGGTCGCCGAGGTCCGGCCCCGCGCTTT